>CALFHQ010000857.1 GCA_937876385.1 uncultured Pseudomonadota bacterium | reverse complement strand
TGGGAACCCCTCTAGGCTGGAGACAAGGGCCGGACAACGGTTTTTCAGGCAGCACCCTTTAGGTGGAAATGGGCAATAAGAAGAAAGGTTGGAAGCGCTTTGTGGCTACCCTCCCCTGGGCTTGGGTGATCTCTGGGTTGGCCCATGCCGCATTGGCCATCTGGGCAGTGGAAGGTGGGTGGCTGACTCCGGTGACTCCACCCCCTCCGCCCAAACCACCCCAAATCGCTTTGGAGGAAAAGCACGAGCCTCCTCCACACCGGAAAGAACCCATTGTTGAACCCTCCCTTCCCACCCCTTTGACCCTTCCGGCGACCCCTGTCCTGGTTCCCCCGGACGTTACCTTGCAGTACGAGCGTCCCCCCATTGAGCCTGTGGCAGCGAGAACCCCGACAGAGCCCTCTCCCAGAAAGACCAGGCGAAAGAAGCAAGCCAGGCATCGCCCTTCCTCCCCCGCCACCAATGCCCGCAACCATGTTGCCCCCATGGCCGCCGAAAGTGCACAAGAAGAGCCGGCGCTGGAGAAACCCGAGATGCCGCTGTACCCCGACTCCCCACCGGGAGAGTTGGTCGAAGGCCTCCCCGGCGGAGGGCACCGAACCGGCCCCCCGACGGTGGCAATGACCCCCAAAGACCGCACAGCCCTGGTGCGGCAGGTCTACCGCCAGCAACGCTATCCTGCTGCTGCGGTGGAGATGGGATTGGAAGGGGCCGTGGTGGCTCGCTTTCGACTGGACCGAGAGGGAAACCCGGCGAACATCGAAGTTTCGGGAGAAGGGGCGGATCCCCTCTTTGTGGAAGAGGCGAAGCGCATGTTGCAAAACGGGGGGCCCTACCCGGTCCCGGTGCAGCGACGCCAAATCGAAGTCTACACAGCGGTGGCTTGCCTTCACCCGGGAGTCTCAGCGGACGTGCGATGCGTCACGGTACGCTCCTCGGGCTCCAAAGAGGTGGACTCACACGCCAGAGCGGTGGCCCGCAAGAGGGCGTTGAAGGGGGACAACCTTGGGTGGTTCGTGGTGGAGTTTCCTGTGACACTGACAGTGGAACAGCGAATATCCAAAGACGGCCAGCCCGAACAAGAGATTGTGGGTTTGGAGGGGGACAAGACCTTTCAAGCCGTGGTGAGAAACAACCTCTCTTCCTGGCTTTCCCCCTGGACAACCACCGGGGTTCTGGTGCTGCCTGTGGAATTTCGACTGGAGTAATCCCCCCAGCCTGTTGTCCTTCTGAGTCCGCATTTTTTGGGTGTAGGTCGTTTCTCAACCAGCGCCAATATGGAAACAGAATCCCCCGTCGGCAAGGGGTGATTCAAAAAAAGGGCGATGGACCAGAGGCCGTCAGGGGCGCGTTCCGGCCAACTCGATGAGCTGGGCGCCAAGACGATTCAGTGGCAGAACAATGTCGGCGACTCCGGCCTGGACGGCGGATCTGGGCATTCCCTTGGCGGTTGCGGTGTCTGGAGACTGCACCAGCACCATCCCCCCTCCTCGGCGAATGGAAGCGGCACCCCGGGTTCCATCATCCCCCATTCCAGTGAGGATGACCCCCACGGTGCGCTCTCCAAAGATGCCCACGGCAGATTCAAACGCTGCGTTGATGGAAGGGCGCATGATGCTGGGGCCTTCGTCATCCACGAGACGAAGGCGCAACCCGGATGTCACCTCGACGTTGTGTCCACCTGGGGCGATATAGATCCAGGCTCGGTTGAGACGCATCCCGCTTTCGGCTTCCCGCACTGGAATGCTGCACGCCGCATCAAGACGTCGGGCCAACTGCTGGGTCAATCCCCCAGGGAAGTGCTGAACAACAATGATCGAGTACGGAATGGATGCTGTAAAGCGGGGCAGAAGCTCTCCCAACGCCTGGACTCCACCGGTAGAGGCTCCAATCACCACCACCAGCGGGGGCTTGCCTTCTCCTTGCCCCAATGCCGAGAGTCGATACTGCCCCGTGCGACGCAGAGGAGCCTCGTTCTCCGCAGAATCCCGGTTGTTTCCCTGGTTGCGAACGGCGTACGCCCGGCGAACCTTGGCCACCAGCTCGTCTGCGATGGAGTCGAGATTCATGGAGCGCTCGCCGGAAGGTTTGGCGAGGCACTCCAGCGCCCCGGCTTGAAGGGCATCGAGGGTGAGAATCGCCCCTCGTTCGGTGTAGGCGCTCAGCACAACGATGGGAATGGCAAGCTCCCGGGTGATCACTCGGGTGGCCTGAATTCCGTCCACACGAGGCATCACAACATCCATTGTGATAACGTCAGGCAGCAAGGCTCGGGCTTGCTCGATGGCCGCCTGACCATCCAGCGCATATCCCACTACTTCGAGGTCTCCCCGCTTTTCGAGGAGGGTCGTAATGACGCCAACCATGAACCGAGAATCATCCACTACCAGGACGCGTAACTTCCGCATCATTCCTCCGACTTCAAATGGAGGGCGTAGGCCGTCAAGGGGTGACCGATCCCCTTGAGTTCCAGGTTTTCTACCACTTCCACGGTCAAGTCATCCTGTCTTTCGATATATCCCAGCGCTGCCTGGTAGGTTTCCTCGCTGATGAGGATTCCCTTCACCGGGGCCTTCCCTTCAAAGCGTTGTGCCCGGTTGACGTGATCGCCGATGACGGTGTAGTCCTTTCTTTCTCCAGAGCCAATGAGCCCCATGATGACCTCGCCGGTGTTAATGCCGATTCGAGTGTGAAGGGGCTCGGGGCGGTCGGCATTGAAGGCTCGCATAGCCCGCTGAATTCCCACCGCCGTGGCGACACAGCGCTCTGCCGGCGGTGCCAGTCCCGGACGCTTGGAATACAGCGCGACCATGGCGTCCCCGATGAACTTGTTGACGTACCCCTGGTTTCGGCTGGCGTGCTCCACGAGGATATCGAAGTACTCGTTGAGTAGTTCCACGACTTCCCCGGCGGTCTTCCTGGAGCACATGCTGGAGAAGCCGGCGATGTCCGAGAAGAAGACGGTGACCTCCTGCTTTCGGGGGGCCAACCCTCCCTTGTGCACCGCCTCGATGACGTCCCTTCCGATAATTCGGGACAGCTCCTTTCGCTCTTTCTCAAGATGTTGCCGCCCCAATACCTGCTCCACGGTGACCTGGAGCTTTTCGTTGGTGAAGGGCTTGGAGAGAAAGGCGTCGGCACCAAATCCTTTGCCCAATGTCCGGTGGTCTCCACGGGTCGTCCCGGACAAGATCACCACCGGAATGTCCTGGAGGGACGGAGTGTGTTTAATGAAGTGGGTAAGTCGCAGCCCATCCACTTCGGGCATTTCGAGGTCCGTCACCACAAGGTCTGGACGAACCACATCCTCCGACTGAAGGTACTCCATGGCCAGCGCGCCGTTCTCAAGAGCAGTCACGTCGAACCCAGCCTGGGTTAACGCCTCGGCAACCATCTTTCGAGTCAAGCCGCTGTCATCCACGCACAGAGCCTTTCGCCCAGCGACGACCTTCTCCAACTGCAACTGCTGATAGATGTGTTCCAGGAGGCTGCTTAAAAAGGACTCTCGCTCCCCCTTCTTCGGTTTCACCAGGTAGTCGGTGGCTCCAGCGTCGAAGCCCTCTTTCATCTGCTCGTACTCCGACAACGTGGTCAAGATGATGATAGGAACCGAGGAGACTTTCGGGTGCTTTCGAACGGCTCGAGTCAGCTCAAAGCCGGTCATTTCAGGCATCTCGACGTCGGTCACGATGACGTCTGGATGGTGTTCATCGAGCAACTCCAACGCCTTGCGACCGTTTTCGGCCTCGAGGACGTTGAACCCTTCAGCTCGCAGCGTGGATACCACCACCGAGCGCTGCAATGCGCTGTCTTCGGCCACGAGGATCGTGGGTGCCAGGTTGTCTGGTGACGCGGGAGGTCCCGACTCCACGAGGCGTTGGAGATCCCGTAGCGAAATGGGGAAGGGAAGGAGGGTGAAGGGGGCAGGAAGGCTCTCTGCGTCAAGGTCTCCATCCATATCCACCACGGCCACAGCAGCAAAATCCACGGAGTTTCCAGAACTCAGCCAGCCCTTGCTCTGGACCACGTCGGTTTCCGTGAGAAGAGTCCACTGGCCTGTCTCCTCCCCGAGGTCATTGAGGGAATGGAGCTTCACAGAGACAACTCCGGTGAGCTTTCCCAGCAGCTCCCACATGGTATCGGCGAGGAGCGGCTCCTCGAAAAAAAGCGCCAGCTTCATCAAGCACCTCCATCCAAAGGGGCACGCCCGAGAGTAGTCAAACGTCGAGCGTCTACGGGCCACTTTTCAACCGTTGAGACCCCACCTTCATACAAGATATCCAGGGGTTCCCCGGCCAATCCGGATGCCGGAACCAGGAGAACAATCTCGGCCTCGGGGAAGAAGCGTTTGACCTCCTCTACCCGCTGAGACGGCCGCCCATCCACGGCATCCACAATGACCCTGCGAAGGGGTCGTTTCCAACTCGACAGTGAATCTGGAGCAATGAGCAACGGGGCGGTTTTCGTGGAGATGGAGTGGTGGTGAAGAAAGACGAAGCGATCCGGTTTGGAGGTCACCAGCACAAACGCGGTGGGCACGGGGCGTTCCCGAGAGGTACGCAGCTCGATTCGCTCTCGAATAACGGTTCCCACGTCCACGATGAGAACACACCGCCCCTCGTGGAAGGTAACCCCCATCGCCCCTCGAATCTCCGGGAGCACCGACCCCACTTCTCGAATCACAGCCTGGATGTGCTCCAACACCCGATCCACCACAAAGGCCACCTGACGACCGCCGTGGTTCACCAGACACGCCGTCGCTTCCGACTGAAAACGGCGCACTCGACTCAGCCCCAAGGCGCTATCGAGGAACACCACAGGCACAGCTTCTCCGTCCAATCGGGCCATATGCAGCCCTTCCACTCTGGCCAACGTCGAACCGGCAACAGTCACCACTCGAAGAACGCTGTCTGCTGGAATGGCGATGGTCTCACCGGCCACTTCCACGAGGAGAACCTTGGCCAGTGCGAGGGTCAAAGGAAGGGTCAACTGGAAGGTCGTGCCCATGCCCGGCTTGCTCACCACTTCCACGGCGCCGTTCAAGCGGTTGACCTTTTCTCGCACCACATCCAGTCCAACCCCACGGCCGGAAACGTCGTCCGCCACGGCGGTAGTAGAGAATCCAGGGGCGAAGATGAGGTCCACCAGTCGGTCCGGCCCCATGCGCTCAGCCTCTTCCACGGTGAGAAATCCCTTGTCCACGGCCTTGCGACGGATGACCTCGTGGTCGATACCCCGACCATCGTCTTCCACTCGAATGACCACCTGGTTTCCCTGGGGCAACGCTCGAATGACGATGGTTCCCTCTTCGGGCTTCCCTTGTGCAATTCGCTGGTCTGGCGGTTCAATTCCGTGCCCCACGGCGTTTCGGATGAGGTGTATGAGAGGCTCTTCCAACTTCTCGACGATGGACTTGTCCAGCTTCGTATCCCCCGCCTCTACCACCAGCCGAGCCTGCCGTCCCAGAGTCGCAGCGGCCCGAAAAACGGTCATTTCGTGCTTCTTGAACAGGTTCGCCAGTGGCACCAGCCGCAGATTCAACACGGCATCCTGCAAATCGGCGGAGACGAAATCCAGCTCCTGAGTCGTCCCCTCGAGGTTGGCAGTCAGCATCGCCAGATTCCGAGCCGACGTCCTCAGGTAATGCAATACCTGCTCTCGCTTCACATCCTTCCGGGCCAATCCCTGCTCCACCTGGCGTGCAAAGGTCTCCACCGATTCCTGGATTCGAGCCACCTGGCGGACCACCTCGTCTTGCTTCACCGCCTGCTCACCCACCATGGAAGCCAGTCGGTCCACCTGACCGAAATCCACCCGCAACATCCGCCCTCGTTTGGCCCCCATTTTAGCCTCTCGTGGGGTCTCCGCCTGAACCGCTGGAGCCGTGGAAACCTCCCCTTGCGTCAAAGGAACATCCACGGGGACTTCCGCAAACTCGGGAGCCCGGTTCAAAAGGGGTTCCCCCCCTTTTCTCGCCAAAAACGCCTTCACCGGAAGAACCTCTCGGCTTCCGTTGGCCGCTGCTTCCAGAATGCGCACCGCCAGCTCGGACCCCTCCGCCAGGTGTTGCCTCTCTGGATCGGTGGGAGCCCGCTTCTCTTCTCGCAGTGCCTTCACTTCGTCTTCCAGATGATGAACCAACTGCTGCAACGGAGACAGCCCCACCATTCCGGAGTTTCCTTTCACTGTGTGCAGCTTGCGGTACAACTCCTGAACCTCTTCGGTGCCCGGAGTCAGGGGTGCAAGGACCAGCACCAGCACTTCGTCTAAATACTCACGAACCTCGGCGAAAAACTCGCTCAAGAGAGGGGCGGGCAAATCGGGCGGGGTCCAGTCAAGGGGGACATCCCCGAATTCTTCGACAGCCGGTGGGAGCAAAGGAAGGGGGGAGGATTGAACCGGCAATTCCAACGGTTCCGGCTCGACCTCGATGCTTTTTGGAGGGGCTTTGGGCATCGGTGTCGCCGTTCCTTCCAGAACCCCACGAAGGGACCGAAGGAGGGTCCAGCCACCTCGAGGAGACATCACATCCTGGAGCTGCTGCAACAGTTGCAGGACGGGTTCTTGCAAGGACTCCGGCAGAGACTTTGCCAGCTCTCTGGCCTCGGGCAAGGTCGACTGGAGGGAGTGCAGTTCTCCGGTGGCAGCAAGCACGCTTCCCTTGCGCATCCAATTCAGAAGAGGCTGGTTGTCTCGGGTATTCGACCCCATCGTCACTCTCTCCCTGATTGAGGCAGCAGGCGGGTGACGTCGGGACTCAAGGGAAACAACCCCTCCCCGGTGGCAATCACCGACACCTGACATCCCGACGCCGCAAGCAAGCCCAGACAGGCTCCCAGAGCTTTTTTTACATCATAGTCCGTTTGTCGCACCTTCGAAAGATCGAGGATCAACGATTCCGGGGGGGATTGCAAGGCCTTGCGAAGCGCTCCATGCACCTCCTCCCATTGAGAATCGCCTGAAACAAGCCTGGGCCCCGCTGCCGCAATGGAAGACGTCGACGACAGGGCTTCAACGGTGGCCTCTTCAGTGGTCTCTGCCGTTGCCTCTGGTTGGACTGTCGGCTGAAGCCTCCTTGCCACCGTGCTCTTACCTTCATCCACTTTCCATCCCGATTCCAAATCCTCACGCACCGGCCCTATCCGATACACCGGCAATCCCGGCTCCACCTGGTTGGCCCACCCGGCACCCGACAACATGAAGGCCTCCTGGGGTGCCACAACCAACAGCCCCCCTTCTCCGTGCTGCCGGCAGCGCTCCAGAATCCCTTCGATGACTCCCCTGGACAGGTAGATAAGGACGTTGCGAAGAACCAACAGGTCAAAGGTCCCCTGGGGAAACGAGCGGGCCAGATTCATGGTCTCAAACCGTGCCCTGGAGCGAATCTCCTCTTTCACCTGGACGGTGCTGCCTGGAGCCGAAAAGAAGGCCCGAAGGCGCCACGGTTCAGGGGCATTGCCAACATTGTCCGCCTCGTATCTGGCGGCCCTGGCCTGGTCTAAGGAGCGTCGGTTGGCATCAACTCCCAGGCAGGTGGCGTTTCCCAATCGATCCATCTCCGCCATGAGAGCGAGAACCGAATACACCTCCTCCCCTGACGAACATCCAAGCACCGCGGCTCTTATGGGTCGGTCCCCATCGGGTTTCCACGATTGCCGAAGCCAGTCCCAGCTTCTGGGGTGTCGGTAGAAGCGGGTGTGCCCTAGGAGAAGTTCCTCGAACACTCGATGGGTCAGCTCATCGGCTTCTGTAGGGGATGGATGTTTGGGGAAGTCCCCGGAGCGGGTCAGCCGGTGGAGGATCCTGGGCACGACTCCCATCCAGGGCGAAACATCCAGGCCGAAGTGCCCTTCGAGCCGCTGAAGAACGGCAACTTTGATGGTTTCGAGGGGGTCGATGCTGGTCATCGGATTTGCAGCAGGTCCCCGTCATCTCGAAGAGCCCGCACAGAGTCATGTTGGAAGAGTCGATGAGCATCCAGAATCAGCACCAGCCCTTCGTCCAGTTGGGCCACATGTCGAATCGCCTCGATGTTGGGGGCCGCTTTGGTGGCTTCCGACAGCTCGTCGTCAGCCAAATCTCGAATGTCCACCGGGCGCTGCGCCAGGATGCCCGCAGTGAGCCCCCCGTCTTCGATGAGCACCACGACTTCCTCCTCCCCACTGCCTGAATCCGGGAGGTCAAAGAGCACCCCGGGGTCAAAGACCGGGACTGCCTCCCCTCGCACATTGATGAGCCCTCGAACGAATGGTGGGGCGTGAAAAACGGCAGAGAAATGCGTGGAAGTGACCACCTCCCGCACCGACTCCACCGGGAACGCCAATAGCTGCCCACCCAAACCGAACCGGACAATCTGCAAGGGGGACCTCCTTAGTTCGCGTATTGGTCCAGAAGCCGCTGGATGCTGGAATTCCCAGGGTACCGGTCGAGTCCCTGTCGAAGATAGTTCACGGCCTTGTCTTTGTTGCCCGAACTCTTGTAGCAACGCGCAATTCCGATGTACGAGCTGTAGAAACCGGTGGCAGCGATGGCCGTTTCATAATGCTTGATGGCCTGGGAACAATTCCCCATCTTTCGGTAGCATTCCGCCATCTTGTGCTGCACTTCGGCGTTCCCCGGTTTAGCAGCGAGGGCATTTCGGTAGGCATTGAGCGCGGCGGAATAGTTCCCCGCCTTGAAGGCTTTGAGCCCAGCCAGCATGTACCCGTCGTAGCCCCTTGCCTTGGACGGCGACTCTTCTCGAGTGGCTTTGTGACGTTGCTCCCGTCGCTCTCGCCGCTTCTCTTGAGCAGCCGCTCTGTCAGAGTCAGCGGACTTCTTGTGGACCTTCGGAGCGGACTTGTGAACGGTCTCGACGGGGGCAGGTTGCTCCGGTTGAACATCCTCCACGACCTCGTTCACATCGATGTTCGAGGTGTCCTCCCCTTCGGCTATCTCTTCCACAACCTCTTCCACTGCCACGTCTGGGATTCCGGCGTCCCCGGCCGTTTCGTTGGCCATCTCGGAGGCGTCGGCGCCTGCGACCTCGGTGGTCACTGCGTCGGGAAGCGCTACTGAGGCTACTTCGGCGTCAGCGAGAGTCGATGTGGCGTCGAGAGCGGGCTGGGGTTCATCCAACTCGTCCGGAAGGGAAATTTCCTGGGATTCTACGACGTCGGTCAAAACCGCTGCTTTGTCGGCGGCATCCGGGGCGGAAAGCTCTTTTGCATCCTCCCCGGCCGGAGTAGCCGGTGGAGGAGTTTTCGCCTGCGAGCCTTGGCTCTTTGGACTTGAATCGTTGGAGGGTTGCCCCGACCTCCAGTTGAAGAAGGCAACGGCACCGTACGCCAATGCGGCCAGGGCAAACAAGATGATGACCACCCCCACGATGCGATTTCCGCGGCGGGCATAGCCCACGAGGTTGGTCATCTCTTCGGGATCGCCGGAAGGGGGATCTGCATGGGACCAATCTGCCTCCCACTCCCCTTGTGCACGGGCCGATGGAGGGAGCGGGGCTTCTGGTAAGGTGGCCGTTGGCGAAGTTCCGGTGAGGTGCTCCGGAATTCCGTCTGAAGCCCGCTCGGCAGGACTCTGATTCTGCTCCGGCGGCACAGGCACCTCTCGAGTTCGCTCCTCTTCCATCCCGGCGATGACAGCCTGGGTATCCATGACAATGGTGGGTTTCGAAGAGATGTCCGCTGGAACTCCTCGACGGCCTGCCTTCACTGTGGGCTTCGCAACGGTTGGGGCCGGGGGGGGAGTCTCGGGAGCCGGGGCAACCATGGGTTCGGTCTGCAGGGACTGTTCCGGCTCTGCGCTCTGCCAGCGCTCCAGAAAGGCTCGAAGAATGGGAAGGGCCGAGATTCGGTTCCAATTTCGACCGTCGGCGGAGATTTCGTCCTCCAATTCCACAAGTCCCTTGCGAATGGCCTCGTGAAGTTGGGCATCTCCAGGGAAACTGAGGAGGGTGGAATCGACCTTCCGAACGTACCAGTTGTAGGGTCCCGGGCTACCCTCCTGGCGGTTTCGGGCCTTGACTCGAACAAGAAAGACGGTGTGGCACGAATCGCACTGAGCCCGAGTCGCCTGGTCGTCGGTACTCAGCGTGATTTCCTGGGCGCGTCCACAGTTTGGACAAGACACTTTCATTGCAGACCTCCGAAGCGCCAGTGTATCTTAGCATCGGTAGTCACCGCCTTCAACAGGGGAAGCTGTTGTTGGAATGGCGCTGAGGCATCTGCAAGGAGGAGACATGGACCGATTGAGAGAAACCCTTCGACGTATCGACCGGCGGGGATACAAAGCATACAAGGACATCAAGGGACTGTCCCAGTTTCCCGGGTTCACCGTGCGCATCGACCACGTCCAGGGGGACCCCTTTGCCGACGCCAGCCGAGTTTCCGTCCTGGTTCCAGTAGAAGGAACGTGGATTGAGTCGGCTCAGCAAGTAAATCGCTCTCGAAACATCGGTTTGTGCAACTTCGTCATTGCCCGCTTTGCCGACGCCATCAAGCTTGAATGCAAACAGAATCGAGGTTCGGGGAAGTCGGGGCTCGTCTCCATCGATCATCCCGGCCAGGAGATGTTGCCCCGGTCGGCCTGCGCCATCGATTCCTCGACGGTAGAGATCCGCTTTCGAATGGGGTTGCCCGCGGCCGGGCGTTCGGTACTGGCCAGAGAAGCAGAAGCCATGTTCTTCCAGGAGTTGCCTGCCGTGGTGGAGAGGTGTCTTTTCAACCGAGAAGGGACGGACAAAGCTTGGGACTATGTCCACGGAAACGAGGATGCAGACACCTTGCGAGGGGAGCTTGCTCGATTGGGCCTTGTAAGCTTTGTCGCCGAAGGATCGGTGCTGCCGCGACACTCTGGAATCGACGACAGGCCCATGGGGAAGGACGCCGTTCCCTTCGGCCCGGCTCCCGAGGCTTTCAGACACACCGTCACCCTGCCAAACGCCGGGGAGGTCGTCGGAATGGGGATTCCACGAGGGGTCACCCTCATCGTGGGCGGGGGCTATCACGGGAAATCGACCTTGCTCAACGCCATTGCCCGGGGAGTCTACAACCACATTCCCGGGGACGGCCGGGAGCTGGTCGTCACCGAACCATCGGCCATCACCATTCGAGCCGAGGACGGTCGTCGGGTGGAGAAAGTGAACATCTCCTCCTTCATCGACAACCTGCCCCGAGAAAAGTCCACTCAACAGTTCTGTTCCAAAGACGCCAGCGGTTCCACGAGCCAGGCATCAAACATCATGGAGGCCCTTGAGGCTGGAAGCGAGACGCTGGTCATTGACGAGGACACATCCGCCACGAACTTCATGATTCGAGACCACCGCATGCAGCTTCTGGTAGCCCGTGAGCAAGAACCGATTATCCCCTTTGTGGACCGCGTCCAAGAACTCCACAAGTTGCACTCCGTCTCCACAGTGCTTGTTCTGGGGGGCTCCGGGGACTACTTCGATGTGGCCGACCAGGTCATTCAAATGCACGAATACACCCCCCGGGATGTCACAGAGGAGGCCAGAAGAATCTGCGCCGACTTCCCCCCTCGGCGAAATCAAGAAGGGGTCCGCCCCATGGAAATGCCGACCCCACGCTACCCCACCGACGATTCCCTGGACCCCTCCCGGGGCCACCGAGCCGAGAAGGTTCGCTCCATGGAGACCCGCTCCATCCTCTTTGGCGAAGAAGAAATCGACATCTCCCAGGTGGAGCAGTTGGTGAATGCATCGCAGACCCGCTTCATCGCCGATGTGATGCTGCAACTGGCCCGAAGTGGATTCCAAAGTCAAAGCCTCCGGGAGTCCGTCGAGTCGGTGCTGGCCAGATACCAACACGGAGGCTTTGATGCCCTCTCCCCGGAGCGCTTCGGCAACCGCTGCGAGGCCAGGCTGCAGGAAGTTCTATGCGCCATCAACCGGCTCCGGACGATGCAAATTGGACGAGTGTAGGTTGAGTCCGTCGTGAAACTTACTATTGTGTCTCTGGAGGTGACGCAAACATGGTATCCGTTGCTACCGAATTCGTGCGCAGTTTCTGGTCTTTGACCGTGGAGATGGGGTTCTATCTCCTCATCGGATTCCTGGTGGCAGGGCTGTTGCACACCTTCTTGTCGGTGGAATTCGTTGCCCGATTCTTAGGCAAGAACAGCTTGGGTTCGGTGTTCAAGTCGGTTCTCTTGGGAGCCCCCCTTCCGCTGTGTTCATGCGGCGTGTTGCCAGTGGCCGGAACCTTAACACGTAGCGGCGCCAGCCGCGCCTCGGTAGCTGCCTTTCTCGTCGCAACGCCGGTTACCGGAGTGGATTCGATACTGGCCACCTTCGCTCTGTTGGGCCCCTTCCTGGGATTTGCTCGACCGTTAGCCGGAATCGCCCTGGCTTTGACGGTGGGAGTCCTCGTGCTGGTTTTCCATCGAGAACCCACCCAACCCCCCGCGGCCACTTCCCCTTCGAGAAGCCCTGCCCACCAGAAACAAACCCTGGTCGAGCGGGTCGTAGAGTCCCTTCGGTTCGGCTTTGATGAACTGTTGGGAGACCTGTCACGAACCCTCGGCATCGGACTGTTGCTTGGGGCAGCGATTACCGTGCTCCTTCCCCAGGACTTGTTTGCCATGTCCTCTGGGAATGCCTGGCAAGGGTACCTCTTAGCCGCTGCCTTGGGGACTCCGCTGTACGTTTGCGCTACGGGATCCATTCCCATCGCCGCGGCCTTGATGCTCAAGGGGCTTTCTCCCGGTGGTGCCATGGTCTTTCTGCTGGTTGGACCGGCGACGAATATGGTGACTCTTTCGGTAGTGAGAAGCCTCCTGGGAACCCGGATCACCGCCATCTACCTGGCAGCAATCGCACTGGGTGGCCTCGCACTGGGGTTTGCCACGGATCAGATCATGGCGGCCATGGGAGTCCTCGCTTCGTCTGTAGCAGCGGTCCACGTCCACGGCGGCCACTCCCTTTGGATGGAGTTCTTCGGCGTCGTTTTGCTGGCACTGATGGGGTGGCATCTGGTGGGAACTCGTTTGCGAAAGAAGTTCTTTGCAAAGAAGCCCTCCACACAACTGACAGGTGAATCCATGAAACAAGAAACATTCAAGGTCCCCGATGCGTCGTGCAAGCACTGCTCGATGACCATCACCAACGCCCTCAAAGACCTCTCCGGCGTAGAGCAGGTGAACGTCGACCTGGACACACGCCTGGTCACCGTAGGATTCGACGCCCCCATCGATATTGCGGAGATATCAAAGGCCATGAAAGACGCCGGCTACGAAAACGAGAGGGTGTAGGGCCATGCGCCTGCGTCCTACGCAACCCTCACATCCACGTAATCTCTCTGGAATCGGGCCGCAAGGTGAAACAGAAACCATCGCAACTCGCCGGTGGCTTTGAAACTCAACCTCCCAAAATCGTCCGCGTCGGCGAGATGGTCCCAGTCATGCCCATGGCCCGATAGAGCCTGCTGCCGCCACTGATTGGGATCGTATTCAAGACGCACTTCGGGAAACACCTCTTGCCACTTCAAGAACTTCTCCTCCAGCGACTCGGTTGGGAACTCCAGACAGCGACGAACACGCCCTGAGAACTCCAGCCAAGGCTTCCCACCGTTGCCGTTGGCTTGAGACAGCTTGCCATGGATGTTCTCCGCCGCCTGGAGGAATAGGTCGGTGTTGTTTCTTGGGTGAGGGGCTCCGGTCCGGTCCTCCTCATACTGCCAGGTGAGATGGGACAAGTCGGGCAGGTTCATCGCCTCACCGTGGCCCACGGCCGGCAAAGCATTGAGCTCCGCCTGTTCCAGGATGCCCAGGGGGTGCATCTCGCCCTCCTTCAGGATGCTGATATGTTCGATATCGTTCCACTCCGGATTGTGACGCCCCGAGAAGCACTGATGACTCCACGTGTCGGCGTACGAATGCAGCGCCACGCCAATCCCAACCAGCACGGCGACGCTTCCCCCAAACTGCTGTTCATCACCAAGCTGCCCCAGCCAGTGGTCCAGCAACTGCGATACAATCTGCCCGCCGGGCACAGCTCGGTAGTCGAACGGCATCAAGGGCTCTTTGGGGCTTCCCGGAATGAAGTGGAAGGGAACGTACACCTTCCGTTGGACAGCCTCTCGAAGTCCAGACAGGAATTGAATCCCCTTGTGAGCCGTGCATACCGGCTCAAAGTCCCCCGCAGCGTTGAGCATGTTTCGGGAACGAAGGACTTCCTCAAGGGCATCGGGAAGGTGGGTGACAAGGATCCCCTTGTGCTCCGTGGCGTCGTCCACATACTGAGACGCAAACGCAATGGTCTGAGCGTCCTCATCGCCAAAACCGGAGAAGTGAGCCAGTACCTTAACCGCACAGTAGTGCACATCCAATTGCATGCATTCCCCTCACTGCAAAATATCATCCAGTAGCGCCATCATACTGCCGTTGCGTCCTGAGGCAACCCCTGCATCGCTTCCACTTCCAGGATGGAATGACCTTGGACGTTGAACGCATAGGGGTCAGACCCTTTCGTTTTTCCTTTATTTGAAGGCCTGCGTCTTCGGCACAGGATGGCCGCATCTCCTTGACTAG
>CALFHQ010000856.1 GCA_937876385.1 uncultured Pseudomonadota bacterium | reverse complement strand
GGAGGAAGCGGGTGGTGGTGTAGGGGCAACACATTTTTCGCATTCCGGTCAAAGCTTATTGATCTGGCTGTCTATCGGTCATCTCATGAAAACCAAGCTCCTTTTGGTTGATACACCAGTTTGACTCCAACTTAGCGATCTTGTAAAGTCAGGGTGCTTATTCATAGGAACAACGAGGTCCATCATGACGAGGCACTACGGGCTGCTGGTGAAGGTCGGTTCTGTTCTGAGAGCACTCAGGAGGTCGCAGGGGGCATCTCAACAGGAAGTTGCAGACTCGGCTGGCATCAAGAAAGAGGAGTTGGAGGGAATTGAAGGTGGCCATATTGCCGATACAACCCTTGCCACACTCGATGCTGTATCATCGATCCTGGGACAGACCCTGGAAGAAGTCCTGGGACAGGCGGCAATTCTTCACCGGTCTCGGTTTGACAGCCACATGGACGCCGGTATCGGACGCCACCCGCGAACAATCACAGCAGAGTATCTTTCCCGCCTAGATGACTTGAATTCCATCCGCCTGGTTTCACTCCTACTCTTGGAGAACAGACCCCTCGGAGAGCTTCTGCAAAAGATGTTTGTCCGAATTCGAACACGGTTGGAGAGGATTCGAACCGGGCATTGGAAGCGAACACTGCATGGTCCCAAACACGCCCTGGCCGTTCTGGAAATTGCCAGCGAGATTCTCGGCCCTCTTATCGTCCGGCTGACCCCAGCAGAGAAGTATGTGTTGGCATCCGCCGGTCTGTTGCATGAGATTGGGTTGCAGAGCGAAGCGATGGCGACGAATGAGGGGTTGAGCACGACGACGGTGAAACGGCGGGTGGCTACCTACGAGGCGATCTTCGGGGAGGCCGAAAAACTGGGACTGCACATTCCACTGCAGTTCGCAGTAGCTCGGGTGGCTGCATCCCACGGCGATGTCGACAACCAACAAGTACAGCGCCTTTTTGAATCCCCCAGTTGCGGTCAGATCCGGACTGAGTTTCTGGGAGCCGTCCTTCGTCTTGCTGACGAACTGCATGTTACGCGGGATCGCCTTCCTGATGCTTACGGTTGTCCCGACGCATGGGCGAATCTCGATGGGTATTTCGACAAGCATGCTTTCTTCGCAACCATTTCTTTGGAACCGCACAACCATAGAATCGCCCTGATGGCGGAGGGTGTTGCTGATGCCAACGCAGAGAAGGGGCTGAAAATCGCCGCCAGGAGAATACACTCAGTTCTGACTGCCCAACTGGCTCTCTTCAGAGACTTCGGACTACCCTTTGATTCTGTTGAACTGGAACTGGATAGCAGACAGGCAATCGTCGAGCGGAAGGTGATGCTGGCTCTGCTCCAGCAAGGTGCCCTGGCCTTGGAGGGACTGCACGAGGTTACCGAGGAGCCGTTTGAATCACTGCTTGCGTATTTCATCCTCTTTGACCAAGGCGAGCATTGCCAGCAGAACAACGATGGACAGTACGAACTGCGCCGGGACAGGGCCACATTTGAGAGGCTGATGGAAGATTTCATTCTCTCATCCGCTGACCCCTTTGAAGGATTTGTGCTCCTACGCAGCGAGTACACCGCTGAGATGCTGTCGCCGGTGTGCGTTTCGGAACTCGTTGCAGCAGTAGATGGGCTCTCGGAGGATGTGCAGTTGGCCCAATGGCTCGTTGGCACGTTTCCAGGGTGCTTGCGCTACGTATGGGTCCGCAGGAACGAAGATTCGGATGCGGCTCTGGATGGAGACGATGGTAGTCTGTACTTGCTTGTTGCTGCGGCATTCAAAGATACTGACACTGTTTTTGAATGGGATCTTCAGTCAGAACTGAGAGATAAGATTCGTAGCAGCAGTCACTTCGGTGAAGGAGCGTTTGAGAAGAACTTCTTGCAGCCGTGGGTCAAAATGTTCTGACCCCGTAGGCCATTTGAACTCGGTGGTTCACTCCAAGATCCGAAGCTCTCAATCCCTTTTGTGTCCCAAACAGAGGCTGCGTACCTCTCGCCAGCGCCGCTCAGGAGAAGAGTAGCCGTGACTCCTAGCATAGAGTTCGCCATTCACCCGTGAGCAGGGGCAGGGGCAGAAGTTCAAAACACTGCAGCGCAGCGCAGCAATAACTCCCTCGGAGGAAGGAGGCATCCAATGACACCGTCGTCCTGCGCCTCCATTCTCGCCAGTGGCGAATATTGCCGGCGGTGTCGTTGGGCGCGTGGCCGCCTCCGTGACGCCATTTCGACTTCCAGTTTTTGTTAGAATGTCCTGGGGGGTCGGGCGGGGGGATCGCAATGTGCAAGGGGTTTTCACTGTCACATGGTTTTTGGGGGGCTGTAGAGCGAGGCGCAGCCGGGATCCGTCTGGTAGTCCATCGACAACCCGTCGGGCACGACCCTCTTCCTTTGGCAACAGCCGACGGTTGTGCTAGATCTCGTTCCAGGCAACCTAGACGAATCGTCCAAGCCCCATTGAAGACCGGCACAGGAGACGCCGCCCATGACTCTCAAGTACAACATCTGCCAGATCCGGCCGAACGGCTATGTCCATGCCCACGCACTCGATGAAGTGGCCCAACTGCTTCTGCATTCGATCCGTGACTGCGGTGTGTCTTGTGACATTGCGTACAACAGGATGGAGCCAGACAGCATCAATGTCGTTCTCGGATACCACCTTCTTCAATGGCACGAGTCGCTGCGTGAGTTCCGCTACGTCCCATACCAACTGGAGCAGCTCTCTGCCCGGGACGGTTGGTTCAACGAGAACATCCAGAAGCTGCTCGAGGGAGCCGAGACGATTTGGGATTACTCTCATGGCAACATCGATTTCTTGCACTCCCTGGGACTCGAAGCCAGGTACCTTCCGATGGGATACCATGAGGCTCTTAAGTGCATTCCTGCGACGGCAGAGCGGGACGTGGATGTGCTCTTCTACGGCTCGGTCAACGAAAGAAGACGGAAGGTCCTGAAGGCACTCGTGGATGAACTCGGGGAACCCCGGGTCAAAGTGCTCTTTGGTGCATACGGCGAGACCCGAGACCAGTGGATCCGTCGTTCAAAGCTCGTTTTGAACATCCACTTCTACGAATCGCAGATATTGGAAACGGTGAGACTCTCGTACTTGCTCAACAACTCCGTGCATGTCGTCACGGAAACCTCCGCAGACGACCCGTGGTCTGGGCTGGCCCTTGAAGAATCTCCCTACGATTCTCTGGTGGAGAAAACGCTGCAAACGCTCGAAGACGAACGATGGAAGACGACGCCAGACGTTCTTCTGGAGCAATTCAAGAGCAATTACCCCATGTCGGAACTCGTGTCCAACGTCCTTGAGAAGAAGTAGGACTACCTACGGCCCTGCCGTCTCTTGTTCAACTCCTCCTGTGCCATAAGCCGGGTGACGAGTTCCCTCACGTACGCGTGGTTGAACTTCTTCTGTAGTGCGAACTCCCTCCGAATTCCTGGGAGGTCTACAGGCGGCCGATTCCCGATGGCGTTCAACACGTTGTCGAAGTTCTTCTCAAAGTCAAAGCGCTCCCTGGCCACCTCTCGCAATGTCTCTGCTTCGAGACGAGCCGCAGGATATCCGTCCAGGATTTCCTGAACGAGCTCATCTGGCTGGAGCTTTCGATTGTAGCAGCGACCGGAGAAATTGTAGTAGCTTGCTTGCTCCAGGTTCTCGGGCATGATCCACCCTGGCCCCCCAAAACGGTCGTAGCAGTAGACAGGGATCCCCAGCGCCATCCCCGTCTGAATTGTCCTCCCAATTGTAAGCACAGCGTCATATCGGCGAAGCAATTCCTCGTCCACCACGACAACCTGATGCCCCAGGCCATGAATGGTCGTTTTCACTCCTTTCTCTTCCAGAGCCGAGCACGCCTCTTCCACTTCCTTGGGAACGTGATTGGAGATCACTGCCAACGTGGCCAGCTTCTTCTCGGGAGTTTGCAAAGTCTGAAACGCTTCCTTTCCTACCGAGTTTGGAAACACTTCGACCCGGCCAGAGGGAACTCCCAATCGAATCGCCTCATCTCGAGTCTCAGGGGAATTGACGAGGAACATGGACAGTCGGTCAGCGTACACCGGGGGAGCTTCCAAGGGTTCATAGGGGGAAAGAGAGCGACAGACCACCCTCTCTGCCTCAACACCTATTTGGAGAATCAAGTAGTCCAACACGGGGGCATGGTGCCCCCATAGCAGTCCGAATTCAGTTCCGCCGAGTTCTCCGGCCTCCTGCGTGAGCACGGATACTGTTTTCAGACCACTACGACGAAGCAGCTCCAGCATGGGTCCACCAAGAATGAACGCACCAACGGTCACGTCGTACCCGCACTGGTCAGCCATCCTCGCTACCTGCAGTGTTTCCAACTCAGAGCCGGCCAAATGCACGAGATGGTGATTGAAGACCAAGGCCTTGCTTCGCTCGCTTTCCTTCAAGTTCGCCCTCCCTATTCCCTGCCGCTACGAGGGTATCAGACTTGATACCTTTCCATGGTTTGAAAATACGGATCACTCCAAAGCGAGCGACAGGGGAGAGTTGTTGTGGTAGCAACCACCGGACACAGCCTGGGTGCGTCCGTCGTCCTGGAGGTCCGCCACTCGGTAAACTCTCCACCGTTGGGTGGTCTGCTCGTTGGGTGCGACAGGGCGGAAGGTGAGACGAGTCCCCGAGTAGTATTTCTTGCCGTCTCGATGGACGTAGTGACCGTCCGCACCAAACCGGTAGAGTCCTGGCTCTACTGGCTGCTGTGACCATGGGTCGAGCACGTTCATTCCACCGACTCCCCCCACCTTGAGGACGAAAATGCAGTGGTGAGACATCTCGACCATGTTCACCATGTTCAACGCACCCAGGTCGTCCCATAGCACCCCCAGGCTCTGACTGCGCCAATGCGTGCCCCCGAGGACCGAGCAGTACTCCTTGAATCCGCGATGGACCTTCCCGTTGTATTCAACACCGTGGCACGTCCAGTTTGCTATCCAGTAGGCGGATCGGCCGATGCGCCAAGTGAAATCGTGGGCGTTCAAAAGCCATCCCATGAAGAGCCCGGCAAACGGGCTGCACGTGGCTCCATGAACCGGAGGAGAGATTCCGGCGTGGGGGTCGATGCGCATGCCACGTGGCACAGTGACTGTTTGGAGTTGCTCCACCTGCTCCAACAGCCGAATCCCCGTGCTGCTCCATCCCGCGTAGCGGCACCCTTTCCCATCGGCAGTCAGCAACAGCTTCAGAGCATCCGAAAACCGAAGGTCTCGCTCCGAATTCGGTCCCTTTCCTGGCCCTGGAGCCGGAACAGGAACGTGCGGCTCAATCTCCCATGACTCCAGGGCGCTTCGGGTCTGGGGTCCTACGATTCCATCCACCAGGATGGGGTCCTTCGCATGGCGCTGATTGTAGCGACGCTGAAATCTCTCAACCCCACTCTTAGTGATGGGGCCGAAGACTCCGTCCACCGGCCCAACAGCAAAACCGAGTCTGTTCAACTGCTCCTGGAGGATCTCGACCGCTTCCCCCCGGCTTCCTTGTTTCAACAACATCTTGGTCCTCCCCTCGAAGATCCTTCCAGTCCGAACCGAAGCCTCACAGCAAGTTCTCGGGAATCTGCTTGCTCAAGGTTTCTCGTTGATAGCGAGCTGCTAGATGGAATAGAAACCAACGAAGTTTCCCCGTCGCAGTGTATTCGAGCGTTCCAAAATCATCCGCATCGCTGAAGTGGTCCCAATCGTACCGGTCGCCCGACAGGGCTTCCCGTCTCCAGTCGTGGGCATGGTACTCCAGATGTACCTCGGGAAAAGCCCGTTGCCACACCGAGAACTTCTCTTTCACTGATTCCGTCGGGTTCTCCAGGCAAAGACGCACCCGTCCAACGATCTCCTTCCACGAACGACCCCTCTCGGACCCGTATTCCGAGAGCTTGCGATGGATGTGCTCGCATGCATCAAGAAAGATCTCCGTATTCTCACGGGTATGCAGGATGCCGGTGTCATCGTGTTCGTATCGCCAGGTCATGTGGGACTGATCCGGCAGGTTCATGGCTTCAACGTGCCCGACGTCCGGCATCATGTTCAACTTCGCTTGCTCCCACCATCCCAAGCGTTCCCACTTGCCCTCCCGGAAGACGCTGATTCGTTCGATGTCGTTGTCCCCGGAATGATGGCGCCCCGAGAATCGTTGGTGACTCCACGAATCAGCGTATGAGTGCAAAGCAACTCCGACTCCAACCGCGGCGCCCTGTCGTCCCCCCACCTGCTCTTCGTCCCCAAGACGTCCCAACCAATGGTCCAGCAACTCAGAAATCATCTGACCGCCCGCCCGAACCCGATAGTCGAACCGTTTCGACTCCTCTTTCGAGTAGCCGGGGACGAAATGGAAAGGAATGTACACCTTCCTCTGCACGTCCTTTCGAAGCCCGGACAGATACTGGATCCCCTTGTGTGCAGTACAGATCGGCTCAAAGCGGCCCGCCGCGTTGATCATCTTCCTGTCGTGAAGCTCCTTGTGCAGAACGTCAGGAATCCCACTGATGACGATCCCCTTGTGCTCTGTAGCATCATCCACGTACTGAGATGCAAACGCCATGGTCTGAGCATCTCCTTCGGGTAATCCGGCACACTGTGCCAGAGTTCTGATGGCGGCGTAATGGAAATCCGATTGCATGGTTCTCTCCATTTGTCGGCTAATTGTCCAACCGTGTGCCAATCCTACCTGTCTACCGTCTGGATTGACAGACTACGATTCTGGCATCTGGTAGCAGATGGAAGGAATGCTTGTGCACGTACCATGGATGTCGCTCACCATCGGCTCATGCGTCAACCATTTGCCTCTCAAGATAGTGGTTTGGGAAACTAACGAACATGATCGGTCAGACCAATGGCCACAAACTCAGCGATAGGAGTCATCCTGCATTCGTACTGCGACCAACAGCAGCACCTTTCTTTCGTCGCCAACACAAGGCAGAATCGTCCCCGTGAGACACTTCCGATATCCATACGCCAATTGAACCAATTTTGTTATTGACATCACGCTGCCGCCTACGTAGCCTCGCTTCTGTAGCATCATCGAAGTAGTAGTGGTTTTTCGTGGTTCAACCTGCGAGGTGTCGTGTGCTCTCAGAGCAAAGACCTCTGTTGTCTGCCGCGCTAATTGTCAAGAACGAGGAGCGCAATCTTCCAAGGTGCCTTCGGAGCATCCAGTCCCTGGTAGACGAAGTGATTGTCCTGGACACTGGTTCTACAGACCGGACCATCGAGATTGCCCGAGAGCTCGGTGCGAAAGTGTTCGAAGAACCCTGGCAGGACGATTTCTCTCTTCACCGAAATCATTCAATCGAAAAGGCGTCGGGCGAATGGGTTCTGACCATTGACGCTGACGAAGAACTCGTCGACACCAACGTGGAAGAGACTCGGCATCGCCTGAGAAGCGGAGACCTTCCCCCGGTTCTTCTGGTGAGAGAACATCTTCAATATCCGCACGGAAGAGCGGTCACCTACTACAACCCTCGAATTTTGAAGGCAGACAGCGGAATCCGGTACGTCTACCGAGTTCACGAGCAGCTCGATTCAGGGGACACCAGGAGCCTGCTTTCGAACGTGCATCTTCTTCATCACGGATACATGGACGAGGCAACTCAGCTAGCAAAAGAGAGACGGAACCTCAAGTTGGCACTCGCCATGCCGGACAATGATCCTCACGCACTTCACTGCCGTGCTCGCTCCTTCAGCGCCCTCAGCCGGTACCCTGAAGCGATGGCCGCTGCAGGCAGTCTTGTTTCCGTCCCAGTCTCCGACACCCTCCTCATTGAAGGGTGTATTCTCGGTGCCCAGGCTGCCTTCAACTGTAGGGACGACCAAGCCTTGGACCGTTTTCTCGTCCGGGGAGAAGCCGTGGCTCCCAACAGCCCGGACATTGCCAATATCAAGGCACTACAGGCACTGCGAAACTACGCCAAACTCCTCACCGATGGAGACTCCACCAAGACGGCCGACTTTGTTCGTCCGTGGATGTTCTGGCACAGCACTGCTCGAGTTCAGACCGCCGCCGCTATTCTTTGTGGCCTCGGTGACGATACCGTCGTGGAAATCAACCGTGGAGGTAGACCAGAATGAACAAAGTGATCAACATGCAACCCTGGCTCACCCTGTTTCAGACGACAGGTGCGGGCATTACCGCAGACCCAACTGAGGTCATCCAGCCACAGGAAAGTTGGGTCGACACCCAAGGGTACGAACTGGCTGTCTTGACCATGGACATCCTTGGTCTCACCGGGACTGACGTCTCCTTAGACCTGGAAGGGTGCGACGACCTCGGTGGTAGCTGGAAGGCGCTTTACAGCTACACGGTTGCGACATCTCCAAACACACCCGAGCACGTCGAACTCCTCTCGGAGGCCGGCCCCGACGCCGCCTACCGGCTCACCCGGTGGCTTCGCTGGAGAATCAACAACTCAAACACAAACGATTGGCAAATGACCTTCCGGATGAATCTCCTCTTGAAGGATGATGAATTCGGGAATCATGGAGGCGCATGATGGCTGACAACACTCAGTTTCCCACCGGAAAGACGCAAGCACTCACCACGGGAAGCAACGCCGCCTGGGTGACGCTCCAGGGCGACGGTGCCATGGACGTCGTTCAGCCGCCGGAGACTTGGTTCGACACGGCCCAAGCTTCCTCCTTCAAGGTCATCACACAGGTCCTCGGGACCACCAACTGCACACTGTCGATGGAGACCGCCATGCGCCAGGAAGGACCCTGGGTCTCTTTCGATGATACCACCCAAACCTACAACCGAACCAACCAGTTCAGTTCCTTCGATCCCGACCAGCAGCAAGGTCGGTGGGTCCGATGGAAGGTCTCAGGGACTGGCGACTGGAAGCTTTGTTTTCGGCTCTCCATCAGCCCCCTCCATCCCAGGGGCGTGTCCAACGCTGGGGCGGTTGGAACCCGAGCAAACACTTTGCAGACGACGTCGACCAATGTGGCCACCGCTGACATGTTGCGGCGGTTGCTGTCTGGAACCCAACGGTAGGTTCTGAACCCATAGGAGGAAAACCCAATGGCAGACAAAATCATGGCGCAGCCCTGGACAACCTATATGTGCAGTCAATCCGGGCGGGACTTCATTCCTCCCCAGGAGCGGTGGGTCGATACGTCGGGCTCAATTCGAGCGGTAGTCTCGCTCGACGTGTCCTATTTCACGTCCAACGGAACCGCATTCCTCGCCCTCGAGACCGCCGTCGATCCCGAAGGCACGATGGGATGGAATACACTGCTCACCGCCAACTCAACCGGCCACTACTACCTCATCGCTGAAGCCAACAACGGGGCAAGCTATCCGCTCCAGCAGTTGCT
>CALFHQ010000855.1 GCA_937876385.1 uncultured Pseudomonadota bacterium | reverse complement strand
CCGTGCCGTCTCCCTGTCCGCACCCTGCAAGGAGAACCACGGCCAGGACCGGTAACCCAAGTCGCCCGATTTGGAAGTACATCGTCAGACCCTCTGGTTTGTTCCACAACGAAGCTCGCTTCATTATAGGGAACATGGACCTCAAACGAAACACAATTTCAAGTCGAACGAAAATGCGAGAGGCCCTTTGATTTTGGTTCCCCGGGAAGCTATATTGGTGACCTGTTTCGAACCCCAACGAGAGGAAATCCATGCCAGTGGAAAAGCGAGTCCAACTTCTGCGCGACCTGATGAAGAAACACCGAGTGGACGCATACTACGTTCCCAGCGCCGACCCCCACCAGGGCGAATACGTTGCTGATTGCTGGCAGCGTCGAGCCTTCATCAGCGGCTTCTCAGGTTCCGCTGGAACTGTCGTTGTGACCGCTACCAAGGCAGGCTTGTGGACCGATTCTCGGTACTTCCTTCAGGCCTCAGAGGAACTGGAAGGAAGCGGCATCTCCCTGTTTAAAATGGGAGAACCGGGGGTTCCAGAGATCGAAGAGTGGTTGGTCGAGGAATTGGGCCAGGGGAAGCACGTCGGGTTTGACCCGTGGATGGTCTCCATCGGCCAGTATCTGAACATGAAGGACGTTCTCGCCCAGGGAAAGGTAAACCTCGTCCCCGTCGGGGAAGACCTCGTGGAACGGGTTTGGGGTGACCAGAAGCCTCCCATTCCAACAAATCCGGTGGTAGAGCATTCCATGCAATACGCTGGGCAATCGACAGAAGACAAGGTCTCGTTGATTCGGGAGGAGATGGCAAAGCGCGGGACGCAGGCGATGGTCGTCTCGGCCCTGGATGAGGTGGCATGGCTTCTTAATTTGAGAGGGTCCGATGTAGATTTCAACCCTGTGTTCATCGCCTATGTGGTCGTGGGAGAGAGCAAGCTGGTCCTCTACATCGACGAGTCCAAGCTGGGTGAAGGAGCACGCAACGCCCTCCCGAAGGACATTGTTATCAGGCCCTACGATTCCATTTCGAAGTGGCTCGGCGGCTGTGCCAAGGAGCAGATCCGGGTGTGGCTCGATCCAGCCACAGTGAACCAGGCCCTGGCCGATGTCCTTAGACACGGCGGAGCAAAGCTTCACATGGAATCAAACCCCATCGCTTCGTGGAAGTCGATGAAGAACGAAGCCGAGATGCAGGGGATGGTGAACGCACACGAGCGAGACGGCGTGGCCATGATTCGCTTCTTGATGTGGGTCCAAGAGGCCGTCCCCCAGGGGCGAGAAACGGAAATGTCTGTGGCAGAGAAGGTCGAAGAATTCCGCGGTCAAAATGAGCTGTTCGTTGGAATGAGCTTTAATACGATCTCGGGGTATGCAGGCCATGGAGCCATCGTGCACTACTCCGTGAGCGAGGAGAGCAATGTCTCAGTGAGGCCAGAAGGACTCCTCCTGGTGGATTCGGGGGGGCAGTACAAAGACGGCACCACGGACATCACGAGGACCTTGTCCGTGGGATCTCCGACTGCAGAACATATGCGCTCTTACACCACCGTCTTGAAGGGACATCTGGCCCTGGGACGGGCATGGTTTCCGGAGGGAACCAACGGCTACCAGTTGGATACCCTGGCGCGTGCACCCTTGTGGGCCGAAGGGCTGAATTACGGACATGGAACCGGTCACGGAGTCGGCGCCTATCTCAACGTTCACGAAGGACCCTTCAGTGTCTCCCTTCGCAAGAACATGAACCCCCTCCAGCCGGGCAATGTTCTTTCCAATGAACCGGGCTACTACAAGGCGGGAGAGTATGGGATTCGGATCGAGAACCTCGTTCAGGTCGTCGTCAAAGGCGAGTCTGAGTCGGGGCGACTCCTCGGGTTTGAGCCCCTCACGCTGTGTCCCTACGAGCGAGCACTTATCGATCTGTCCATGCTGACAGCCGTAGAACGACGACAGGTGGACGAATACCATCAGCTCGTCTACCAGAAGTTGAGCGCCCGCCTCGACGAAGCACACAGAAGATGGCTCGAAGAAGCTACGAGACCCCTCTAAGAACCCCTCTTGCCCTCCAAAAGCGCCAAACCGGGAAATTTTTTCGACGCAAGTTCATTAATGTACTGTCTCCCAGGGGCATCCGGGGTGCGTGATGAATAGAGAACCAACCCAACGGTCATCGACCGCACCACTCCCGCCCGATTCCGCGTCCCTGGAATTGGATCTCCTCCAAAGATCCCTGGACGGGGATGGGCGAGCCTTTGCATCGCTCGTCCGTCCCCACCTCCCCCTCATGCTGCGAATAGCACACAGATACACCGGCAACGACTCACTGGCGCAGGACGCCGTCCAGGAGAGCATGACTCGGCTATATCAGGGACTCAAACGGTACCAAGCCGGAACGTCCTTTCGGGCTTGGTTCGCCTCCATCACAACCTCCGTCGCCTACACCATGCGACGATCAGAAATCCGCCGAAGGAAACGAGAGCAGTCGTCGGACATATCCGATTTCCAGGTCGGCAGTGCCGAATCCGAAGTAAGGGCTCATCAATTGGAGAAGACAATCCGAGACACGCTGGCCTCCATGCCGAAGAAACGACGAATCGCGGCCACCCTTCGTTTGGATGGACGGCTCTCGTATTCGGAAATCGCTGAGGCACTAAGTACAACCGAAAACTCCGCCCGGGTTCTTGTCTCCATGGCCATGAAGGACCTCAGAAAGGTCGTCAGCCACTGGAACGAGAAGGGCGAAGTACTGGTAGGAGGATGACCATGAGACACCATCCAACCCCCCCGGAAATGGATGAATTGGAGAGGGCATTGCGAGATGCCTTTGACGAAACCGCTGCAAACGCACCCCAGGCTCTTGAGAGACTTGAGGCTCTCGCTGAGACCATCCCGGGCTCGGTGGACGCATCCGCCTCCCTGTCCCCCCGAGGTCTGGACCTGTTCTGGAGAAGCCTCGTCCCCCTGGGAGCAACCGTCGCACTGGTGTGGCTGTTGGTTTCCAGTCTCATTACGTTGCCCCCTGTTGACCCGAACTCAGATGGTGCCGTGGCTTCCATGGATGTCACCGTGCAACCGGACCTCGCCGAGGAACCGGTTCAGTTGGAGATCGAAATGTCGCTGCTGCTTCAGGAAGTTGACGGCATGCCCTCGTACGGCGATTCCATGGGGGCCGAATGGATGGCTTCGGAAGCGGAATATGGGGACATGATGGGTCTGCTCCATGTGCCGGACAACGACTACGAGGTGTCCGTGGTTCTGGCCGCTATGGATGATGAAAATAAGTTTTAACCAATTAGATATGGACGGCATCCAGTATTTAGTTGATGGAAATGAAAACAAGAGGTGATGAAATGAGAAAGTTTATGACGTTTGCAATGATGTTTTCGCTTGTTGCCTTTTTTGGGGGAGATCTTCTCGCTCAGGGTTGGGGCGGAGGGCCCGGCCGAGGTCGAGGCCGGGGGCCTGGCGATGGCTCCGGATTCGAACGCTTCAAGGAAAGTCGCGCCAAGCTCCTGCGGGAGAAGGTCGGCCTGACCGAGGAAACGGCCGCCAAAGTGGAGATGATCATGGACGAATCCCACACCAAGCGCCGAGCTCTCCGGGATGATATGGATGCACAGATGAAGGTCCTGGAAGAGTTGCTGGAAGCCGATTCCAACGACCAGAAAGCCTATTTGGCAGCCATCACCGAGGTTCAGCGGATTCAGCAGGAGTTGAATGGGCTGCGCGAGGCCGAAATCGATTCCATTGCGCAGATTCTGACACCCAAGGAACAGGCGAAGATGATCGTCGAGATGAAGGCCATTCACTCCAAGGTTCGTCGGCACATGAAGAAGAAGTTCATGCGCAAGGGGCCTCGGGACGGTTCGGGACCCCGCGGTGGGAGCCCTGACTGCCCCAACTCCGATCAATAGCCCTCCTTTCCCCCGACGACTCCCGCCCTCCCTCTCTCTTCCTTGCCCTGGCGAACATCAAAGAGTATTCTCCTCCAACCGGGGCCGGTTCGCTGCCCCGGAGGAGGGGAAATGGCACACCGGATTTCAGCACTTTTAGCGATTGTGATGCTCATGACGATTTGCTCTGGGAGAGCGTCTGGTGCTCCTCCAGCGGTTCCCGCTCAGTCGCCCATCGTCAACGGCCAAACAGAACCCGGTTTTGAAGGGGTTGGGGCCCTCACCCTCACTCTTCCCATGTCCGGGTATCACGGAGCCTTCTGTTCCGGCACGCTGATGGGGCAAAGTTGGGTGCTCACGGCAGCACACTGTCTGGCCGAGTCGCCTGAAGGTGCAAGCGTCGGTGTCGTCAAAAATATCAG
>CALFHQ010000854.1 GCA_937876385.1 uncultured Pseudomonadota bacterium | reverse complement strand
GGATCTTTTCAAGTGTGCGTCGCCGTTGTCCTCCCCGGTGCGATTGTGTTTGTAGCGGTCGATGGGGGCGTGGGGAGCAAGTCCTTCAAGCCAGCTCTCGAAGTCGCTGTGGAGTCCGGGCTCGTCGTCGTTGATGAACACACTGGAGGTGATGTGCATGCTGTTGACCAGGCACAGTCCTTCGGTGATTCCGGAGTCGTGCAACGCCCGTTCCACTTCCGACGTGATGTTGATGTAGTCCCGTCGCCGGGGAATGCTCAGAGTGAGGACTTTGCGATGGGATCTCATGTTGCTCTCCTGGGGTTGGAGGGGTGCAGTCCGCTCGGGGAGTATCGATTTCCCCGCCTTACTGGTGGGATGGTAACAAATGTTGGGGGATTTGACGACGGGTTTGGGGTGATTGACCGGTTGTCTTTGGGAAAAGGGATTCCTCTTTGCTCGCAAACGGGTTAACGTTATTAATCTGGGCTTGTATGTCGGCCTTGAAGATTTTGCGGATGGAATTTGTCAGAGTGGTTCATGGACGGTGAAGTCGGGAAAGTCTACGCTGAGCGGTACGAGATCATCGAAGAGGTGGGTCGTGGCGGCATGGCTGTGGTTTACAAGGCGATGGACCGTAGAATTCATCGAACGGTGGCGCTGAAGGTTCTTTATCCCTACCTGGCCATCCGAAAGGAGAACAAGATCCGGTTTCAGCGGGAAGCTCGGGTCGTCGGCCGTCTCCGCCACAAGAACATCGTGGAGATCTTTGACTATTCCGGAATCGACAGTGGCGAAAACTTCATTGTCAGTGAATTCATTGAGGGGACGACCTTAAAGGAGTTCATGGCGGAGCGGGAGGTGATGCCTGCGGAGATCGCTGCCATGGTTGTCGAGCAGATTGCCGGTGCCTTGGACCACGCTCACAGGAACGGAATCGTCCACAGAGACGTGAAGCCCGAGAACATCATGATTGGTGCGGGCGGCGTCATGAAGCTCATGGACTTCGGCATCGCCCAGATTCGGGATTTCGATCAGATGACGGTTACCGGGACGATGATCGGTTCTCCGTCGCACATGTCTCCAGAGCACATTGAAGGAAAGAAGCTCGATCCGAGGGCCGACGTGTTTTCTCTGGGGACGGTGTTGTACAGTTTGTGTGTGGGGGATCTGCCCTTTCAAGGGAGCAACCCCCACGCCCTCTTGAAGAACATCGTGGAGGTTCGATACGTCCCCGCTATTCAGCGCAATGCCGCAGTTGGCGACCGTTTGTCAGGGATTATCGACCGGTGTTTGATGCACGACCCCGAGGAGCGTTACCAGACCTGTGCCGGGCTTCGGGACGACTTGAAGTTGTTGCTCGGTGGCAGCGGTTTGGGAAGTTCGGAGCGGGAGTTGCCCCTTTTCTTCGCAGACCCCGACGGGCGCAGGCGAATTGTCCACGCTCAGATTGTGAACAGTTTGCTGGATCGGGCTCGAAACCTGAGCTCTTCAGGACGATTTGGTGAGGCGCTTCGACTCTTCGACCGTGCCTTGGCGATGGACAAGCATCGCCCCGATGTCATGGAGGAGTTGAACAGGGTGCGTCGGCGTCTTCGAGGGCGTACCTGGCTTCGGCGTCTGGTCTTTCCGGCTCTGGTTGTGGGGATTGCGGGGGGAGGGTTGTCATGGGCGCTCCTGGGAGGATGGTTGAATCTCGGAGATTCATCGCACTCTCTTGATAGAGAAGGTCGCATGAAGGGGTCGGTGCCGGCTGTGAGAACCGACGTGTCGCCGGACCGTCGACTGGCAGCTATGGACGAAGCTTTGGATGTTGTTTCAAGAGAGGAAGTCGAGGAGTTGGCGCCGTTGCCGGATGTGTTGGCGTTGTCCTTTGAACCAGATGCCAAGACGGGTGAAATTGCTGCCACTCCAGTCTCGAAGCCCATTGAAACACTGGAAGGGGAGAATCCAGCCTACGGGGAGCTGACCCTGGATGTGCTGCTGAGAGGTCGAACCGCCCTACCCCGGCAGAGGAAGGGTGTGATCCCTTTGGCCGTTGCCGGTCGGAACCTGGGTTCAGGTCCCGCAGCCAGGCGTGCCATCAGGGCCAATTCCGGAGCCAGCGCCAATCTCCAACGGAAGTTGGAGCGAGGGGAAGCAGCGGTGAAGGCCGTGCAGGAGAACAAGGAGAAGAAGGAAGCGGAGGCGAAGGCTGAGATTGTGGAGGGGGACGGTGGAACGAAGGGAGAACAGGCGGTGATGCTTCCGGTGGCCATTGAAGGATTCCCCCCGGCGGTGGAGATTTGGGTAGATGGAAGGAAGGTGGGAGCTGGGAAGGTGGAGAACACTCCTCTCCTGGAGGGGAGCCACGAGATGCGGCTGCACCATCCCAGTTGCGATGTGTGCCAGGATCTGGTTCGCACTTTCCAGCTATCGCGAAGCGATCCCCCTCGTCGTCTGAAGGAGAGAATCCGATTCAAACCGGCATCCATTCGCATTGAGAGCAGTCATTCGGGGTTGGTCTTCGTGGACGGGACGGTTGCCGGGCGGACCGACGATTTGATCACGGTAAAGGCGGACTCTCACCGACCCTGGACTGTTCCAGTGAAGATTCTCTACGACAAAGACGAGATGGAACCCTACGAGGGGCGTGTCCGAGTGCAAGCTGGCCGAACCACAGTTATCCAGCCGCACTGAGGAACGGGGATGTCTGACAGTGCTTCGAGCGGGATGATCAGTGTGTTGGCGAGCTGGCCTGCAGTATGCAGTTACTCGCTGTAGAAGAACGTGATGGTGAGGCAGTGGAATTCCCGGTCTGAACTTTGGGTCACGATCTTGTCCACGATTCTGAGATGGGGGTTGGCGCGCAGCCAGGCGGTGATGTTCTCGCCGAGGTGCTCGCGCTCTCTTGCTTTTGTCGCCGAAAAAACTTTTGCGCCGTTGATGGTCTCCATCGACTCCTCCCTTGTTATCCTGCCCACAAACTCCCTGAACCGTCGATGCTCAGGTTGGCGTCTGGCACACTAACAATGCCCTGTCCCGTCCGCAACAAAAAGGTATGAACCCAGCGACTCAAGCCGATTCGAGACGTTGACCGGGAGGTTTGGTAATCCTACCTGTTCCAGAGGATGGGTGGGAAAAGGCTCGTTTGAATTTCCCGTTGACAGGACGAGAGGAGGCTCGTATAACCTTACGACTGAAATTTTGACCTGCATGTAGACCTTCAAGGAGCCACGGATATGCCTCCGAAAATTCGAAAGAAAGCCGAAACGGGTGGTTTGAATCAACCAGACCAGGTGATGACCAGTCTTCAGACGACGTATGGATACATCGACAAGTTCAAGTACCACATCGTCATCGGGTTCGTCGCCATCATCCTCGTTCTGTTGGGGATCTCTGGATTCGTATCTTACCGTGCCAGCAATCAAAGCGAAGTGTCCCACGAGTTCTTCGAAGCCTTCAAACTCGCCGATGCTCCCTCGGGAGAAGGTGCTGAGAAGGTAAAGGGGCTTCCCGTTTTCGAGGACGACTCGGCGAAGTTCACGGCTTTGAGCGAAAAGCTGGATGAATTTCTGGCTGCCAATGGGTCTTCGGATGTTGCCACTGTGGCTCGTGCCAGCAAGGCCTCTGCGCTCATCAAGTTGGGCAAGTTTGGCGAAGCATACGACCTGTTGAAGGAAGTGTCCGAGTCGGAAGTGAGTGCCGTATTGGCTCCTGCCATCCAGGAGACTCTGGGATACCTTGCTGTGAAATTGGGGAACCCGGAAGAGGCCCAGGGACACTTCCAGGCCATGCGGGATGCGTCCCGCAGTGCGTACCTGAAAGCCCGTGCCTTGATGCACCTGGGAGACATGTCCCATCCCATGACCACCGTGGAAGGGATGACTGCTGATAAGGAGAAGGCTCGTGGGTACTACGATCAGGCCCTGGAACTTCTCCCGAAAAAGGACGATCCCGAAGCCGATCGGCTTCTCAAGGGCGCCGTGGAAGAGATTGAAGGACGTATCGCCCTCCTCTCCCTGTAGCCTCTTTCTGTAGCCTCTTCTTCCCTTGCTGCCCCCCCGACCTTCGATACTGAATCTCCCGACGCCAATTGGCTGAGCCTGGAGTGGTCTCTTTGGCAGGGGACCGAAGGGGGAGGAATGGACATTGGGGTGGGAAAGGGTTTGAGGGTGGCGTCGAAAGAAGCTATAAGGGAACGCAATGAACGGATGGAGCTTTGAGCCAATGAAGATACTGCCCATGATTCCAGCGAGCCTAGTGTGGATGGTAGCCTTGTCGACGGTCGTGCTTCCCAGTACCGCCCGTGGGGAGGTGCTCTTCGAAACCGTCTACCGAGTGCGAGTGGACGACAAGCTGATGCTCACCGCCGGGGCGATGGAGTTGGCCACACCCGCTGCCTCGGCAGATGGGACGATGCTCTTCGTGGGTACCTCCCATGGCCATCTCTACAAGATGCAGCTTGTGGATGGGAAGGAGCGGGTGCGCCGAGACCTCCCGGGTGGAGTCACGAACATTGTGACGTTGGGGAACGACCTTCTGGTTTCCACTGACAACGGACGCCTGTATCGCATGGCTCAGGAGGACCTCAAGGACCGATGGAAGAAACCGCTTCAGGTCAAAGGAGCGCTGCACACGACTCCCATCGTTGCTTCTGGTGGCAAGGTAGTGTTCATTCAAGACGACCGAGATGTCGTGCACGTTGTCTCGTTGGATAATGGAACGTTGATTTCCTCCTATGACGAGCAATCCTATTCGGTGCGAGGCCTTTCCCCCGTTACGGTGTTCGGGTATCCGGGCATGACCGTCGCCGGGAGCGCCCTCTACGCTGGGTTTGAAACCGGGCTCTCGGCCTGCTTTGACGCCTCTGCTGCTGCCGCGTCGGGAGAGTTTACCCTGCGTTGGAAACGGGGATTGTGCACCGAGGGAACACTGAAAGATGTGTACCTGGCGAATCCGGAAGGGCGACTGTGTTCCCCTCGCCGGACCTTCCGAGATGTTGACACCCACCCTACCCTCACCGAGTTCGGGTTGCTTACCGGATGCCACTGTAGAGGGCTGGTGATGTTGAACCCGGAGACTGGAGACATTGTCTGGGAAACCCCCATCTTGGGCCCCGGCTCTCCCGCAATTTCCGGGAAGGTGGCCATCGTGAGTGCGGCAGACGGCAATGCGTACGCCGTGGACCTCGAGAAGGGGAAGATTCGATGGAAGACCAGATTGGGGCTTCAGTTGACGCCGAAGCCAACACTCATGGGTGTTTCCGGCGATTCAGCAGACCCGCTGTTCGCCTTTGCTTCTGGAGAGGACCTTTTCGTTGTGAGTGGAAAGGATGGCACAATCAAAGGGCGCTTCTTCACCATGCAAGGTGTGGCCGCTCCCCCGCTTTATTTGGGGCAGAGCTTGTTCTTCGTTTCCAACGAGGGGTTCCTTTACCGAGTGGATGCGTTTCGGTAGACTTTGTTGCGGTCCGGTTTGACAGGGACGTGATTCTGTAGGGAGGTTTCTTCATGAAGAATGTGCGCAGAGTGTTGTTGCTGGCAGCGTTGGTGAGTGGTCTCGCACTCTTTGGCTGTTCAAGCTCCTCCAAAGGGGACAAAGACTCCACGGGGTCCAACGATTCCGATTCGACCACTTCCGGCGACCTCATCCAGAATGGGGATGGGGTCAACCAGGAAGACACAACCTATGTGCCGCTGGTGGAATGTACCACGGACGAAGAGTGCTTTGGCGAGAATCGAGTCTGCGACTGCCAGGGACGTTGTGCCGATGCAGGAATCAAGCCCTGCGAAGAAGATAAGAACTGCGGGGGCGGGGCCTTCTGCGACCCCTGCGTCAAGTGGTGCTTTCCGCAGGGAGAGGTGTGCGACCCATGCCGCAGCGAGAACCTGTGTAACCCCATTACGGGAGAATGTCGACCGGCTGGGGACCAGTGCACCGTTGAAGGCAGTCACTGCCTGGACTACGTCTCCGGTGGGAGCTTCTGCGGCCGTGCCTGTCTGAGCGACGCCGGGTGTCCCATGGGATACACCTGCATGGATCTGTCCCAGTTCG
>CALFHQ010000853.1 GCA_937876385.1 uncultured Pseudomonadota bacterium | reverse complement strand
TGATGCGCGCCACGTTCTGGCCAACCCCTTTGGCGACGTCATCGGCCACTTCAGTCTGGTACTCCAGCAACGGTTCGTCGTGGTGCAGGGCAAAATCCACCTCGTCCATGTGGATAAAACCATGGCCGTGAACCCTGGGCATGAACCGATTCAACTGGACAATGACGATGCGGGCAACCTCCACGGCGGCCTTAACAATGTCCACGCTCACCCCAAGGCTCAAGTTGCCGTGGCGATCTGGAAGGGAGGTCTGAATCAGGGCAATGTCGATGGGACTCGTACCCCGCCTGAACACACGAGGAACCTGGGACAGGAAGATGGGAGTGTAATCGGCGTTTCCACGATTCACTTCGGCCCGGGTGTTGTTCCCAATGAAGAACGAGTTGTGCCGGAAGTTGTGGCGGAACTTCTCGTCAGTGTAGGGCGCCACTCCCAACGACCAGACGTGGAGAACTTCGGCGTCGTAGAAGGCGTTTGGGTGATTCTCCACGTATTGAATGAGCTCGTTGACAAGAAACTGCGGCTCTCCACAGGCAGTCCCGACAAAAATCCGGGCACCACGGCGAATGTTTCGAAAGAAGGTCTCCTGCGGTACGAACTTCTCGGGGTACTTTTCTTGGGCTGCTTCCAGAGACTCCAATCCGAAATCGGGGTTCATCTTTCAAGCTCCATGGGCAAAAGGAATGAAGGAGAATCGGTTGCACCAGCCACATCGAACCAGCAAGGGGACGCCAGCTACCGACGGACCGAGGGTGAAACCGGCAGGCTTGCAACAGTACAACCAGAAACGCCTGCAGGACATTGGGGACCTCGCTTGACTGCTGCCCGAAGACAACAAATGAACCCATGTCTAAGCGACCTCCACAAAGTGGACTCGCTCATTGCGGACCTATCATGTTGTAGCCCTCATTGAGAAGTCAACCGAAATCCGACTGTTTGCGAAAACCCAACACTCAAGTGACCTCCGCCGCTACCAGCCCTCTCAGCCGCCTGGCGCCTGCTCTTTCCAACGCTACGGCGCACGCAGAGAGGGTCGCTCCGGTAACCCAGACATCGTCCACCAACCAGACATCCTGACCCGCAACCCGAGAAGCCAAGCGAGTAGGGGAAAAGACCTCCGATACAGCCTCACGTCGCTGAATCCGCCCGTGCCCCTTCTGACTCGAAGCCTTCCCCTCCCGGCGCAGGGCATTGCAAATCGTCAGGTCTGGACGAACCCGGTTCAGACCTCGGGCGATCCACAGGGACTGGTTGTACCCTCGCACCCGCAACCTCGACGGATGCAGAGGCACCGGAACAACGATCCCCGGGCGAGGAGGAACCCGGCGCGCAAGGTACTCTCCGAGACGAACGCCGACGGCGGTGCGCCCCCCGTGTTTCAAATCCAACATCGCATCCTTCACAACCCCCGCATATTCAAAACCCACGTGCAGCGTAACCAGAGGACGCGGCACTCCCAGGGTCCAAACCGACGGCAACTCCTCCACCCATTCCCTGCACGAAGCACAAAAGAGTGCGCCATCGTCCAACAAGATGGAACACCCCAAACAACGGGACGGAGCAACGACACGAGTCGCAACACTCAACAGATTCGAAGGCCACAACATCATTGGAAACTCCTTTGCCAACCGGAAGTTGGTCACATGGAAACGCAAATCGCCCCAACAGCCCCTCTACCTATTATCTTAAACGTCCAAATTGCTTCCATGCGCACCCAGGTGTCTTCTTTGCCTTTGAAAAAGCCTTGGGCTATCATGTCTCCACCCGCGCTGGATGGGATCGTGACTCCAGACCACCGGGTATTTAGGAGGAGAGACCATGTCGGAATCTGTGTTGACTCGTTGGGCCCGATATCGTGTAGCTTGGGTGGTTGGAGCACTTGGTGCCATCGCTGCCGCCGGAGTCATTGAGGTTGCCGCAGTCTTCGGCGCCGCTGTCCCCGACTGGTACATGCATCTGGCCATGTGGGCCTTGATGTTCACTTACGCCCTGTTGGCCGTCAGAGCACTGCAAAGTCGCAGACGGTTCGCCGGTTTCACGCACTTCCTCGTGTTCGCCGTCCTTGCCGTATTCTGGCTCACCATTCTCGCCCAGGTCATTCCAGAAACCCCACTGGTGGTGGCCGGAGAGCTGAAAACTCGGGATGCCCTCCCCATCGTCTGGGCATCCGTGGGGCTGCTGGGCATCGGCCTGCTGGGCATGATGGTCCTCCTGCTGGTCCTCCCTCGAAAGACCGAGACCCCCAAGAAGGCACCCGCCCAACAGAAGGGGGAACCTGAACCAGTGGCCGAGACCCCGGATTCCTCGAAGCAGGAACCTCGGGAACAGGAATAGGAAGAGACGCAGCAGCGGCACCGGTCCCTTCTGCCCGGTGATGCTCCTTCGATAAGGGATGATACAATGGCTTTCTTGCCCAACCAGAACACAGTCTTCGCTTCTTTGCTGGTCGCACTGGCGGCCCTCCTCGTGTCCTGCTCATCTCAACCCGAGGAGTACGACTACCACGGAAGCAATCCCGATTTGGCCACCATCGACAACTGGGCGGGAGACACCACCACCCCACCCATCGACGTTCACCTCGAAGTGACTCCCGGGGATGCCATCGACGATGAGTTCACGCCAGAGGACGGCTCTGAAGACGGGAACCACACCGAGTTGCCGCCAACCGACTATAGCGATGACCAGACCGTGGTCGTGGAGAACGTGCGGGAATGCACCGCACGGCTGACCACCGCATCCTCCGATGGAACTGCGGTGTTCGTCGCAGGGGACTTCACCCAATGGGCCGACGGACAGCTTCCCCTCACCGACGACGGCAACGGTACATGGTCCATCGATCTCGACCTCTCCTCCCTCACTCCAGGATCCCACGCCTACAAGTTCCACACCGCCGGTGACAACTGGTACGCAGACTCCAGCAACCCCATGACCGTGATCGTTGACGACATCGAGAACTCGAAGCTGTTGGTCCCCGACTGCCGAGTCCCCGAACTTCGAGTCGCCGACAAGGAAATCTCGAAAACCGGGCTGTCCGTCACCGTGGACGTATACAACAACGCCGACAGCACCGGCGTCCTCCCAGCCACGGCAGAGGTCTTCGTCAACGGAGAATCCACCGGACCGGCCTGGTTTAAGGCAGACACAGGCACCTTCCAGGTGGAGATGTCGGGCCTCCCAGAAGGCTCCAAAGTGTCCCTCCTGTTCACCATCGACAACGAATTCGGCTCATCTGCCCCCCTCTTCGTCCCACTGTGGCTGGATGAAGGCAGTTGGACCTGGCACGACTCGGTGATCTATTTTGCCTTCACCGACCGCTTCTCCAACGGGGACAGCACAAACGACGCGCCCCAGGGCTGCTCTCAGCCTCTCGTCGATTGGGTCGGCGGCGACTTCAAAGGGATCCAGGACAAGGTCGAGGAAGGGTACTTCGAACAACTGGGAGTCAACGTGCTGTGGATCAGCCCCACCGTTGACAATCCAAACGGATGCGTCGGAGGCAACCTGGACGGCGTGCAGTATTCCGCCTATCACGGCTACTTCCCCTCGAACAACTACACAACCGAAGAACATTTCGGCACCATGACCGACCTCATCAGTCTCGTCAACGCTGCCCACGACCGAGGGATCCGCGTCATCGTCGATTTCGTGGCGAACCACGTATACTCCGACAACGAAATCTGGCAGGAGCACGGCTCAGACGGCTGGTTCCACGAGTCCTATCCGTGCAAACCCAACTGGGACAAACCCATCGAGTGCTGGTTCGAGCAGTACCTCCCCGACCTGAGCTACGCCAACGACGCCGTCGTGGAGTGGATGACCGAGAACGCGCTGTTCTGGATTCGAGCCTCGGGAATCGACGGCTTTCGAGTCGACGCAGTCAAGCACATGCGTCACGCCTTCCTGAGAACTCTGCGTTGGAAAATCGCCCGATACATCGAGTCAGACAGCTCCATTCCATTCTACATGGTGGGAGAAACCTTCACCGGAGAGTGGGGGGACGGTTCGGCAAGCTCCTCCCAGGGAATCATCAAAGAGTACATCGGCCCCTGGGAACTCAACGCACAGTTCGACTTCCCCTACTACTGGAAGATCCTTCGAATTGCCGGTCGTGACGCCGGCGATTTCACCGAACTGGTGGACTACGTGCAGACAAGTCAGGCTTACTGGGGAGAGGGGAACCTCATGGTCGGGTTCATCGGCAACCACGACGTACCCCGCTTTGCCTCACACGCCAACGGAGACATCGCCGACCAATGGGGCAACGGCTCCCAGGAACAAGGACTCAACAACCCTCCAGCGCAACCCACCACCGACGCTCCCTACCGCAAGACTCAACTCGCCCTCGGGCTTACCATGACCCTCCCCGAGATTCCCATGATCTACTACGGGGATGAAATCGCACTGGCCGGAGCCGGTGACCCCGACAACCGACGACCCATGGTCTTCGAGGGGCTCTCGTCCCTCCAGGACGAAACCCTCAACTTCGTTAAAGTGGCGGGACAAGCTCGCCGGGACCTCTCCGCCCTGCGCCGAGGGAGCTTTGTCCCCCTGGAAACCCAGGCAGACGCCCTCGCCTTCGCCCGAATCGACGGGGACCAGAAGGTTGTCGTCGTCGCAAACCGAAGCTCCCAAGCCACGTCCCTCACCTTCTCGGCAGGGACCGTATCGGCTGAGGGAGATTGGAACGATCTCCTCTCTGATTCGGTGGTGGCCTTCTCTGGAAATGAAGCCACCGTGCAACTCAACGGGTTCCAGATGATGATCCTGCAACCCCAGGAGCCTTGAACCCAATGGATCTTCCCCGCCAATTTGGACGATACACGCTCCTCGAAAAGCTCACCACCGGAGGCATGGCTGAGGTCTTCCGGGGAGTCTCCCGAGGACCCGACGGATTCAAGCGAGTCGTGGCCATCAAGAAGATCCTGCCGTCCTATGCCGATGATGCAGACTTTCGACGGATGTTCATCGACGAAGCCTCCATTGCCGCTCGATTGAACCACGCCAACATCGCACAGATTTATGAATTCGACGTCATCGACGACACCCCCTATATTGCGATGGAATTCGTGGAGGGAAAGGACCTCAGAAACATCCTGGGGAGCCTGGCGGAGAGAGGCCAGGCATTGCCCTATCCAATCGCCAGCTTCATCGCCCTGGAGGTCGCAAAGGGGCTCTATTATGTCCATACCCGACGGGAATCAAGCCGCCCTCTGAACATCGTCCACCGGGACGTCAGCCCCCAGAACATCATGGTAAGCCACGATGGAGGGGTGAAATTGGTGGACTTCGGTATCGCCCGAGCATCAAAGCGATCCGCCAACACCCAGGTGGGAACCGTCAAAGGAAAATTCGGCTACATGTCCCCGGAACAAGCTCTGGGACGACCCATCGACCACCGTAGCGACATCTTCTCCCTGGGAGTCGTCCTGTGGGAGATGCTCACCGGCCAACGCCTCTTTCGAGGGGAAAATGACGCCGAAACAGTCACCAAACTGCTGAAAACCCGCGTCCCGCCACCGCACACCGTGAACGCCGAGGTTCCTCAAAAGCTCTCCCCCATCGTCCTGAGAGCCCTGCAACGAGAACGGGAAGATCGCTACCCCACAATGCTTGCGTTCTACGAAGATCTCACCGAGTTTCTCGTGAAAACCGGGAGCTATCCAGACATCGACAAGGTCTCCCGCCTCCTCTACGACCTCTTCCCGGAAGACATGGAGAAGCTGTGGCAAGGAGAACACCTCGACCTCTCAGAAGAAGAGATGGCCCTGGCACCACCGCAGGGAAATGCTGATCTCGACAGCGTCCTGGGAGACGAACTCCCTGATCCCCTCCGTCCTCCTCAAAGACGAGAGCCGCCGGTGACCAAAGGGGGAGGTAGCCCCCAGGCGGTGAGCGACATGGACGCTACCCGGGCCAAGCCTGTGGAGGACACGGTTCCGGAATTCGTCCTCACAACCCCCATGACACAAGCCCCCTCAGGGCCCATCGCTACCTTCGACCCAAAGGAGAAGGTGGCCAGAACAAGAAAAATCGCCAGCATTGCCCTGGGTGTGCTGCTCATCGTCATTGCCGTGGCGTTCGGTGTGACCCTGACAAGCCGATTGTTGCAAGACAAGAATCCCAGCAAGAGCCCTACCCTGACAGCCGACGCCAAACACGAATCGGGCCCCAGTGAACAAACCGAAAAGGATAATGACGGCAACGGGGAACGCCCCCTCTACGCCCCGAAGAAGCCGGAAAATCACGATGTCGAGGCAGTGGCAACCTCCCCAGACAACCCAGACGCTTCGTCGCAACCCCAACGGGTCGAAGGGCTCTTGGTGGACGACGACGAAGAAATGGAAGAGGACGATGAACCGGTCGCCGTTACGCCGGATGCCGCAGTCGAGGATCTGGACTTCGTTGCCCAAGTGGGCGATGACGACACCATCGAGTTCCTTCCAGTGGCAGAACCCACCCCACCCACAAAGACAGAAGAACATCACCCACCGGAGATCGTGACCATTCCCCCGACCCCCACCGATTCAACCGCTGAAGAAGAGGAGCCCGCGATTCTCTCCCAGCACGAACGTCTCCTCGAAAAGAAAGATCCAAAAGAAGAGGCCACAGCAGATGGGATCTCCATGTTCTTCGAGATCTCCCCGAAAGACGCCGTACTTCGAGTCGCCGGGAAAAAGCGCAAGCCGGGGAAAGTACTTCTTCCCGGTGCAAAGCCCGGGGACCTCGTCTCCGTGCAAGGCCGTCGAGCCGAATACATGGCGCTGGACCAAAACATCGAAGTCCAGGAAGGAGCCACAGTCAAACTGCAACTTCGCCGCCGAGCCGAAGTGGAGCTTCGCGTCTCACCGCAGAAGGCTCGAGTGGAAATCAACGGCCGAACCCTGCGTCGGTCGGGGCCGAAACAGCGGTTGTTTGCCTTCGTCGCCACCGCCGGAGATGTGGTGGACATTCGAGTATCCAAAGGGGGCTACGAAACAGAAACCCGGAAGGTGACCCTGCACGAAGGGCTCAACAAGCTCCTCGTGGACTTGCAGCCGGACCGCACCCGCCACTCCAAAAACGGCAACAAGAAGCAGAATGAAGAGGCGGCCATGGAAGGGTACGGCTTCATCTTCGCCCAGAAGAAACCCTACGGCGACGTCTACATCGACGGCGAACACAAAGGGGACACTCCAGTGACGTTGCGAGTCAAGGCAGGGAAACACCTGCTGGAGTTTCGGCAAATGGGGAAGGTGGAAGCAGTAGACGTAGAGGTCGAACCCGGGAAGACGACCCGAGTCGTTCGGTAGAAATCAGCGAGTCAACACGATCTCAACGGGAACCCCCGACGCAAGCTCCAACATGGGCAGCGAAACAAGCTGGGTTCCCCAATTCAAAGTCTCCACATCCAAATCAACAGCCTCTCCATTCACCGTAGCAGAGATGCCCGGGGCAAAGATCATCCGTCCATTCACAGGGCCTTGACCATCAGGAACAAAGGGAACACGAAGGTCCAGTTCGACAACATCGGTGGAGTCCGACTCAAGGACAATCAAATACTCGGTGTCCCGCACCTCGATGGACAGATCTACCCGAGCCTCTCCGATGCGAAGCCCCTTCGCATTAAGCCAACTCCAACCGTTGGGCAGGTAGGGGGACAGCTTGAATCGTCCGGCAGGGGCGTCGGGGCGGAAACCCAACAGGAACTCCCAAGCGGCATCCGCCAGAATCCCCCCTTCCCAGGGACGGTAGCGGGCGGTGTAGTCCCCAACGCCACCGGTGGGGTCGTAGATGATCTGCAAGGGGGTGAAGTTGTCCAGAATCTCGTATTCCGGAGTCGTTCCCGTGGCCGTCAAGTGCTTCTCCAGGGCGTTGAAAGCAAGGGTTCCCACGGGGTGGAAAGCCAGCGCCAAGTTGGCCAGGAAGTACCCCGGAGACATGCCCGTGTACACCCCCTCCGCCACCGGCAATCCCATGTAATTCTTGTACGCATCGGGAAGAGGAGACACCAGAATCCCATCCTCACCACCCAGATTGTTGATGGTGGCCACGAGGTGAGCGGCAGCAGCCTCGGACAACGGGTCCAGATAGCCCGTCCAGGTCGGCTTGGTGTTGACATCCTCAAACCCGGCGGCCGCCAGGGAGCCGTCCGCCTCGATGAAGTAGGGACGGTACATCCCGTTTTCGTCCAGGTAGGTGGAATCCGCAGCCTGGCGAACCTCCGCAGCCCCGTCGGACCAGTGGGCCTCTCCCTCGGCATCCCCCAGAAAACCGGCGAATTGCGCCATCTGCTCGGCCGCTGCCACCCACAGAAAAGAGGAGTTGGAGGACAAGAAACCCTCTTCGAAGGACTCGTCTACCGGATACCCGGTGGCCATCGCCATGGCAGTCCGGAAGGTCTCGTCTCCACTGAACGGCAACAGCTTGTCGTCGTTGAACTGCTGCCCTCGAAGGGCAAACTGGAGAAAATCGAACCGCTTCTCCAACCAGTCGGAAACTCCCGACGCCTTCCAATAGATGTAGTAGTTGATCGGAATGTAGCTGGGAGACTCTGCCTTGGACCTCCCGGACATTCCCGCCATGCCGTTCCAGTCGGCGACCTCCGGCAGGGGGTCAAAGGCCAGATCAGCTTCGGTGGAGTTCTGAATCCCCTGGTAGAAGTTGGCCGCATTCCACTGGTAGTCGATCATGGCACGAGCCTTCTCAAGGAGTCCACACCGAGAGAAAAAGCGAACCGGGCCTGCCGTGTCTCGCAGCCAGATGCCGGTGTACTGAGACATGGGGCATGTCGCGCCAGTGTTCGCCTGCTGCTGGAGGATGATCACTTTGGCCCCCTCCAGATAGTCATTCACTCGGGGGTCGGGGGTTTCAATGACCGCACCCGGTGCCAACTGGTCGACCCACTCATCTCGGGTCTCCTCCATCAACGACACAAGCGCGCTCCCGTCGCCCAAGGCCTCCAGGGTAGCTTCCGATTGGTCAGCAGCGTCATCCATGACGTAGGCCAAGAGGTAGACTCGCTCCTCTCCCGAAGGAAGATCGGCTACCGGAAGAAGCAGGGAATCGGTCTGGGCGATGGCATCCATCGCTCCTGCTCCAATCCATGTGACGACTCGCTCTTTGCCGGTACGAGTCTCCAGCACCGACTGACCAACCACTTCCTGAGCGCGGTCAAAGCCCACCCGCAAGACGAGATCAGATTGCACGTCGGCGCTGGTGTTTCGTACCACCACCACCCGAAGCAGCGCTCTCATCAGCGGCGATCCTCTGTCGGTAGTAAGGGGGGCGAAATCGATTGTGTGAAAGGACACCACGGGGTTCACGAATTGCGTCACCACAAAGGGGCCCTGCCGAACTCGCCCGAGCCACTGCTTCTGCCAGCCCAGCACCGAGCCTCCTACCCCACGAGTGATCTCAAGCCAACTGTCTCCAAAGAACCCATCACCCTTCTCGTAGGTGGGGCCGATCATGGAGTGAAGGGTGTTCATCGGAAAAGCGTAACCCATCAGTGAGAAGACTCTTCCATTTCCCGTGGCCAGATCGGGCAAATCCCGAAAAGAGAGGTCCTTGTCCCCGGGGTTCAAGGCAAAGGACCACAGCGAGAAGTTCGATAGCCAGGGATTGTCGGTCACGAACTGGGAAGTCTCCGGGGGAGGAACGAACTCGTCGGGCCAAAGAAGGGACGGCTCTTCCAGGGGGAGATCCACCCCGGCAACGTCTTCCGTCACGTCTGACTCCACACCATCAGCCCCATCCAGGGCGACATCCAGCATCGTGTCGCTACCAGAGAGATCGGTGACGATATCCTTCGAGTCGTTGTGATTCTCCCCCGAGCATGCAACCAACCCGACCAGAAACAATGCCCAAATAGACCATCTTCTCAACATCGCTCATTCTCCTTGTGGTGCGTGATCATCCTGCAAGTTCCTTGCGGCGCTACACGGTTCTCCGGGCTCCCCGCAACAACCACACTGTGCAACTTCGTCGGTTTAGACTATACTAGCGCGTCGTTTGGAGCAACCTGGAGAAACGAGAGGGTTTCCACCATGGAAGAAAGAGGGTCGCAATTGGTCATCGCATTGGATGGACCAGCGGGAGTAGGCAAGAGCACTGTAGCAATGAAACTGGCCACCAGACTGGGTCTGACCTATGTCGAAACGGGGGCCATCTACAGAGCCGTAGCCCTCCTGGCCAGGCGCAAGCAGATGTCCCTCGAAGACGTGGAAGGGCTCTCCGCACTGGCACGAGGACTGGAGCTGAACTTTCGCATCGAAGCGGGTGTGAACCGGGTGTACCTCGACAAAGTGGACGTAACCCAGGAGTTGCGGGATCCGGAAACTGGAATGGGGGCTTCCAAGGTCGCTTCCATCCCCCAGGTCAGAGAGGCGCTCCTGGAACTGCAGCGGCGATTCGCTACTCAGGGCCCAGGCAGCATTCTCGAGGGGCGGGACATCGGAACGGTGGTTTTTCCACAAACTCCCTTCAAGTACTTTGTCACCGCAACCTTGGAGGAGCGGGCCTCTCGAAGGCACAAACAGCTCGTCGGCCAGGGGAAAGACGTGAACTACCGGCAGATCGTTGCGGAGATCACCCAGCGGGACGAAGACGACAGCACCCGGGAGGTTGCCCCGCTGAAAGCTGCCGATGATGCCCTCATCGTCGATACAACCCTCATCGACGCCGACGAGGTGGTAGAGCAGATCGTGGAAGACATCAGGAAGAAGCAGGCCAACCCGGCCGTCTTCAAAGCAGGCTTCATCACCATCGTGGGACGACCCAACGCCGGCAAGTCCACCCTCCTCAACGCAATCATGGGGCAGAAACTCGCCATCGTTACCCCGAAGCCCAACACAACCCGAAACCGCATCATGGGAATTGCGACGTTCCCCGATGCCCAAATGCTCTTCCTGGACACCCCGGGGATTCACGAAGCCAGGGGAAGCCTCAACAAACTCATGGTGGAATCCGCCATCACCTCCCTCATGGAAGCCGACGTCGTGGTCCTCATGGTGGATGCCCTGCGATACACCAAACGCAACGCCTTTGATGCCACCGACAGGCAGGTATTCGAGCGCGTCTCCACCGCTGCCAAACCCACGGTGCTGGTGATAAACAAGGTGGACAAAGTCTCCAAAGAGGTCGTCCTCCCCATTACACAATCCATCACCGAAAATATGAACATCCAGGCAGTCGTCCCCATGAGCGCACTGCGCGGAGATGGCGTCCAGACGCTCCTGGCTGAACTCAAACCACTCCTGGGAGAAGGGGCCGCCATCTTCCCCAAAGGACAACTCACCAACCGAAGCCGAAACTTCGTCATCACCGAGCTCATCCGGGAACAGGTCTTCCTTCGAACCCACGAAGAGGTTCCCTATGCCGTCGCCGTCAGCATCGATCTGGTGGAGGAACGCCCCAACAAGGACCTCACCTACGTAGCAGCCTCCATTCACGTGGAAAGAAAGAGCCAGAAGTCGATCATCATTGGAAAGGGCGGGCTGATGATTAAGTCCGTCGGACGGGCCGCCAGAAAGGAAATCGAAACCTTCCTCGGGCGCCGAGTCTTCCTGGAGCTGCACGTTCGAGTGGACGAAGACTGGAGTCGAAGCCTCAAAGGAATTCAGAAAGTCGGGTGGGAAGCATGAGCAAAATTGTCGCCATCATCGGTCGTCCCAACGTTGGGAAATCGACCCTCTTCAACCGCCTTATCGGCTCTCGAAAGGCCATCGTAGAGGACCGACCCGGAGTCACACGGGACCGTATCTACGGCCGGTGTGAATGGGAAGGACGACCCCTCCATATCATCGACACCGGAGGATTCGACCCCTCCCCCGAAGACCCACTGCTTGTCATCATGAAGAACCAGGTGGAGATGGCTCTGGAAGAAGCCGACGCAGCCATATTCCTCCTCGATCTCAAAGTTGGACTCAGCCCCGTGGACGAGGAAATTCACCGGATGCTGGTGAAATGGAACCGCAATATCTACTACGCCGTGAACAAGGTCGACGGCCCTGAAAAGGAGCCCCTCGCCAACGAGTTCTATGCCCTGGGAGTCGAACAACTCTACTTCATCACAGCAACCCACGGTCATGGTGTCGCAACCCTCATGGATGCCATCGTGGCAGATTGGCCCGAGGAAGAGCCCCACCAGCAAGAAGACCCGGACACCATTCGGCTGACCGTTGTGGGACGCCCCAATGTGGGCAAGTCCACCCTCATCAACTGGATCGTGGGAAAAGAACGCCTCTTGACCAGCGACATGGCCGGAACCACCCGGGACTCCGTGGATACCCAGTGGGAAGCAGAAGACGGACAACGCTACCTCATGGTGGATACCGCCGGCATGCGCAAGAAAAAGGCGGTGAAGGACTCCGTTGAGTACTACAGCATCGTTCGAGGTATTCGAAGCATCGAACGAGCCCAGGTAGTGCTCCTCCTGGTTGACGGCTTCCTGGGAATGCAGGAACAAGATGCCCGCATCGCCAAGCTGGCTGAAGATCGAGGCAAAGCCATTATCATCGTCTTCAACAAGTGGGATCTGGTTGAGAAAGACACGAAGACCGCTGCCGCTTACACCAAAAGAGTGGAAGAAACCTTCCCCTCACTCAAATATGCTCCAACAGCGTTCACTTGCGCCCTCACCGGGAAGGGAGTTCACCGCCTCTTTCCTATCATCAAACGAGTCAAGGAGAACTGGGAGCGTCGCATCCCGACCTCGCAGTTCACCCGCTTCGTGGAAGAAGCCGTGGAGCGCAATCCCCCTCCCATGGTGAAGCATCGCCGCGCCCGCTTCTACTTCTCAACACAAGCCGACACGGCGCCGCCAACCTTCGTCTTTCAGGTCAATCAAGCCAAGTCGATTCCGGCTACCTACAAGCGCTATCTGCTCAACCGAATTCGAGACAAGTACGGCTTCGAAGGGACCCCCATTCGAATGTACTTCCGAAATAAGAAGAAAGGGAAAGATGGCGAGTAGCCCGAAAGGCTTGCAATGTCCCCTCGTTCAATTATCTTACTGACGGCATACGAACCGGGAATGACCTGAGAGGGATTGGATGTCGGACAAGAACAGAACCACCAAGACTGGCGAGATTCTCGAACCGGAAGCCGGGGACGTCCTCACCTTCGGGGACGGCGATGGAGACACGGAGCCGGAGAACAGCGACTCCGGGATAGACCTCGATGAAGCCGCGTTCGACGACATCGAAGAGGATGAATTCGCCGAACCCGAAGAAAGCGGCGAAGGCCCGAAGGAGACCCCCAATCCGACTCTCCACGCCCTGGAGGTCGAGCGCCTCAATCGACGAATCCAGAATCTCGAAGAGCAGTTGGACCGCACCCTCAACGCCTACCGGCGAGAGAAAGGGGAGCTGGAACGTATTCGGGAACGGTTGGAGCGGGACCGAGAGAGGAAGCTCGTCCAAGACAAGACCCGAGCTTTCGCCGCACTGTTTGGTCCCCTGGATGTGCTCCACCGCTCCATTGACGAGGCTGAGAAGGGGGGAAACCCAAAGGCGATTCTGGAAGGATTCAAGCTCGTCTATCGCCAGATCGTCGCTGGATTGGAAGAGGCCGGATTGAAACGCTTCGACCCCACCGGAGAACTCTTTGACCCCGAATTTCACGAAGCCCTCATGGCACAACCGGTGAAGAAGAGGAGTGAAGACAACCGAGTGTTGATGGTCACCAAAGCCGGCTACACGGCTGACGGCCAACTGGTCAGACCGGCACAGGTCATCGTCGGGAAGTACGAATAACCGCCCAACTCCACACGACAATCAGGCATGACCATGGAAATCGGGTCTGCAGCGAAGCTAGCTGCACGGCCGGTAGAAACTTCGAAGGCTCTCGAAGAGGTCAGTTACTCACCGCGGTGAGCTTCTCCAGCGCCACTCGAACGACTTTTTGAGCAGCGGGTCCCTTGGGACCATCGCTCAACTCGAACGTGACCTCTTCCCCATCAAGCAACGAGCGGAATCCCTCGGCTTCAATGGCTGTATGATGCACGAAGATGTCGGGTCCACCATTGAGACCCTCGATGAAGCCATAGCCCTTGAGGTCACTGAACCACTTAACTGTCCCTTTCAGCATCGTACTACCTCCAGATTTTTTCGTGACGTTTGTCCTAGTTTCATTATGAGGGCAGAGTTTCGAATTGATCAAGAGGAAAAGGAGAACAGTTATACTGGTTGGTCAAAAGAGCGGTTGTGGATCAATCGTGAGGTTTGGACCCTTTGTTCAGGCGGGTCCTTAGAGCATCCCACTCCAACGTGTTGAGAACATCGGCACTGGTCAGACCACCGCGGCGAGCCTGACACAGACCATATCGAATGTTGCTGATTTGAATCCCGCTGTGGGCATCCGTCGAAATGACCACCGGAATGCCCCGCGATACCGCCTCGGGCAACAGGGAATGCCCCAGATCCAGACGACGAGGGTTGCTGTTCAACTCCGCCGCCACACCAGTCTCGCTCAAGAGATCAAGCAACTCCAACGGATCGATCGCCAAAGGAGATCGCTGCCCCAACATGCGGGTGGTCGGGTGAGCCATAATGTTCACCCGTGGGTGACTCAGCCCCCGTCGCAAGCGAGCCATCATCTCCTCACTTCCCTGGTCAAAATCACCGTGAACCGCCGCAACCACGATGTCCAGTCGGTCGAGCATCGCATCGCTCATGTCCAAAGCACCATCGGCAAGAATGTCCACCTCCAAACCCGCAAGGAGACGAAAATTGGGGTGCTTCTGCTGAACCCGGTCGATGGCCTCCAGATAAGACGGCACCTGAGACGGAGCCAATCCCCCGGCGACCCTCACATTCTGAGTGTGATCCGTAATGGCCAGATAGGAGTGCCCCTGCTGCTCCGCTGCCTGGACCATCACCGACAACTCGTCTCGCCCATCCGAAAACACCGAATGCGAGTGCAAATCCCCCCGAATGTCTGTGGACTCAACGAGAACAGGCAACTCCCCTCGCAACGCCAGGGAAATCTCCCCACGCCCCTGACGCAATTCGGGGGGGACAAAGGGAAGACCGGCCAACCGATAGAGTTCCTCTTCGCTCTGGATCGCCAACGGCTTCCCGTCCCGGTACAAGGTGTATCCTCGCAGTAGAGAGCCCCTGGATTCAAGGTGGGACTCTACCGAAGACACATGCGCCGCTTCACCAGTCCAGACAAAACGCGCGACAGGGACCTCTTCGGGGCGCACGAAGGCAACGGTGGCCTCCAAAACGCCAGCGAAGACGAAGCTCAAGTGGTGGTCTCGAACCCGACCCAACTCCACCTCCTCAGAGGCCCTCTCCCTGAAACGAGCCATCGCTTCGGCTGGGAAGGGGTGGGAGACCACAAAAGCCCCCGCAAACACAATGTCGTCGCAACGCCGGAAGGCGCCCACGGGAAACACCTCCACCCCGTCAGACCACTCTCGGATTCGCTCCAGCCAATCCGACGCCACCCGACGAGCCCGAGAACCCAACAACCCCTGGCGCTCCCGCAGGTAAGTGTCCACGTTGCGTCGAACGTACCTGGCCGTTTCCGAGTCCAAACCAGGAATGGCCTTCCCTCCATCCAGGTAACGCTGCAACGCTGACATGGAGTCCACGCCCACGCTGCTCAACCTCTTCAAATGCTCAGGCGAGATTCCTCGAATCCGAAGAATCTCGAGGATGTGAGGAGAGTCCTCCCCCATGCGGCTTCGAACCACGGCAATGGGGCCATCCCTCAAGACGGCTTCCACAAGCCTTCGAAGGTGCAACTCCTGGCTGCGAAACCAAGGGATTCGCTGGGCGCTGGGAAGGCAGTCCGGGACAGGCTGGTCGCAGCTTTCGATGAGTTTTGCCACCCGCCGAAGGTCCTCAATGATCCTCTTCTCGTCTCCCAGGATCTCCAGGGCATTGGCCAAGTACTCCAACTGCATCGCCAGCCGAACATTATCTCGCATCACCGTGAACTCCCAACCCAGACGAACAACCAACCGGGTGAGGCACATTATGACGATCCAGACACAGATTAGGCAAACAGAAACTCTAAAGACGGATCCTTTTGCACCCGTTTTCGCCGCGGCAATACCGCTCGCCAGGCCACCCGCAGACCAGCCATCGCTCCCTTCCAACAACGGGCAGTCAAAGGCCCCTTGAAGGGCCATTTTGCGAGCTTTGCAGCGCCTTGTTTTCCTTCGAGTTTATCCTTGACTCACATGGGGCGTCGTTCTAACATGGCCGTCTAAGTGCAAGGTGTATCGTGCTTACTCTAGATGTCTGTTTCGTGAAGAGGGAACGATGAGCGACGAAGAAAAAAAGGTTCCGACGGAAGAAGAAACTCCCACGAGAAAGAACCCTCAGGATGACATTCTCGACAATGTGAAAGAGTTCCTGTCCTCCGATGAAGATGACACCGGTGATATCCTCGTTGATGACGCCGGCGTGGAGGAATTGGACGAGTTGATGCACACCAAACGGTCCAGCATCAGTATCGTCATGTTCCTCATCGGAATGGTGGTGATTCTCGGCATCGTAGGGTACGTCCTGGTCAACGACACCGCTCGTGACAGGGTGGCCGGTTTCATTCGAGGGGATCTCTTCAAGGTCGAAGAGCAGCGTGCCGAAGCGCTTCGAAAGATGTACCAGGACAAAACCGAACTCCTCAATGAGAAGTACGGCGACATCCGACTCCAGTACTTCCCTCGAGACGCCCAGGTTTACATCATCCAGCAGCTTCTGCGATACGATGACATCAGCGCCAAGACTCCCACGGAGTGGGGCGATCCCATCGGCATCGACAACGAAACGCTGCACCTCAAGGCCGGGGAGGAACTGCCCTACCTCAGCATCGAGAACCTTCCCATTCGTGAGAAGGGGATGATGTGCCCCGATGACCGACAATTCTACCCTGCCAGTTGGCAGTACTGCCCGGGCTTCCAGGAGAAGTGCCGTGAGCAGGCTGCAACCGAAACGGGACCCAGCGATGAGTGCACCCAGCACGCCCTGCGATCCGTTCAGTATTGCCCCCAGGACGACACATACTACGCTGACATGGGAACCGGCGGCATGCTCTGCCCCGATGGCGAAACCGCGATGGACCCCGCAAAGGTGCCCATCTTCGTATTCCGCTACAACTTCCTGTTCGAGCGAAAAGACTTCCTCCCGCAGGTCATCTCCTACGGCGAAAACGACTGGAAAGACCTCGGCTCCGGCAAGTTCATCGTCCAATTCCCGGACCACTTCGCCCTCCTGAGAGCGTGGGGTCCCCTCAAGATAAAGTATGAGCAAGCTCGCAACAAGATGCGCTGCTGGAGACTCGAGTGGGAAGACCAGTGGGAAGAAATCAAGCGCCTCAAAGTCACGAAGCTCCTGGCCGAGAAGCTCAAGGAAGATGCCGCCGAGAAGAAAGCTCGGGTGGAACTCCTTGAAGGCCTGCGAGCCCCCTACCAGAAAGCCGTCAGCGCAGTGGACGTCGTCAGAAAAGTCAAGAACATGGCCACCATTCGAAACGGAATGGCGGAGATCTTCTACTACTGCGGCGAGCTGAAGAAATGCGACCCCAAGAACATGGGTGAATTCGTCCAGGTGCTGGGCGGAAAAGGCGCCACAATGGCTGACCTGGGACCCGTGGAAACCGGAGTGTACTACGGCATTCTCGAAGGAATGGGCGTGAAACGCGCCGATTGGGAAGGAATGGACACGTATCTCGCTTCCAACCCCGTCGAAGCCGCCGGACTCCTCTGCCTCCAGAAGTGGATCCCCGGACAGAAAGAAGGGGAATTCAAACCCGTGAAAGACAAGGACTGCCTCGCAGCCCTGGAGAACATCCGTACAGCCAGCCCCGATGCCTACACCGTCTACACGATGATGTTCGTGAACGACAAGATCGCTGAAGGCAAACTCGACTCCTTCAAGCAGGACATCGAAGGCTACATCACTCCCGTCACCGAGTACCAGGGAACCGAGAAGTACGAAGACCTCGCCACCCGCGTTGAAGCGAGCGGACGCTTCGTTCAGTACCTCATCCAGGCATACCTGTACGCCCCCGACGAGATGAACGACTCCTTGAAGAAGTTCGCACAGTCCCAGCAGGTAAACTACCGGGTCGACGCCGAACAGCGCAACATCATCCCCAGCGAGTACTCCTTCGGTCTTAGAAAGGCCATGGAAGCCTCTTACTGGACCGGCAGCAAGCTTGCCTTTGATGAGTGGTACTTCCGACTGTGGTCCCAGGACGTCCAGAACTGCCTCCTCTTCGTCAAAGAACACAACAAGGCCCGCTACAAGAAAGACCTTGATAAGTTCGAAGAGATGGTGGGAGCCGAGAAAGAAGGCCTCCGGATGCAAGCCGCAGCCTTCAGAGACTACCTGAACTCACTGCGCCGCTTCGAAGTCCTGCGACAGGAACTCAAAGCCGCCAACGCACTCTACGAGAACGACCGACGGGACTTCTTCGAGAAATACCCCGACGAGAAACTCGAAACCCTCAAGACCACAGACCCCGACCTCTACTACGGTCTGTACTACATCTCCTCTCCCAAAGACGGCAAAGAGTACTTCAAGCAGATCTCCACTCTTCCCGAAGTCAAGTCTTGGGAACCACCCAAGAAGGAAGGAGACCAGCCCGAATTCCACAAGTACCTCGCCTACATGGAAGTGTTCGCTCCCTCCAAGCTCGAAGAAGGACTCAAAGTCCTCGAGAAACGCATGGAGCCCATGTTCATGTCCCGACGAGACTACGACCAGCTTCGGGCCGAACAACCCAACATGCCTTCCTACCGGGACGCCATTCGAAGCATCGTGAACAACGATATCCACCTCAAGTACTTCTGGCTCATCAAGCTCATCGAATCCCCCAGCAAGTTCGAGCGGGAATTCGCCAAGCTCAACATCAACGAAGCCAAGGAAGTCGCCAAATGGATCGACCCCGAACGCTACGTCTATCTCGTGGAACTCGTGTGGCTCAAGGATACCGTGGAGCGCTATGGAGATGCAGTCCCCGCTCTCATGGACACCCTCACCGTGGACCTCGGACTCTACAGAACCGAACTGGACAAGCTCAAGGCCTGGTGCTGGACGAAATCCAGACTCCTCCGCAAGTTCCGCCGCGGCAAGCGATTGGCTTCCGCCTACCTGCGTGAGCCCTCAAACGTCCTCAAAGCCCTCGACAAGGCGCTGGAAATGGCCAACCGATACGCCCTCCTCGCCAAGAACATCGAGAACTTCTCTGAGGCCGTCATCTCCACCCACATGGGTGCCGCGATGGAAGACCTGAAGGGCGAAATGAACGATGCTCAGACCGAGAGCTACGCCAAGCACGTCGACGGCAACAACGAACGCATTCGAATGGAAGCAGGCTTCAAGAAGGAAGAGTGGGAGACCCTCACCCAAGAATTCGAAAAGACCGCTGCCAACGCCGAATGGTACGCCGCTCTCAGCGCACGACTGGCCAACCGCCGCCTCGATTGCCGAAAGATCGAGTTCAAGGTGCCGGAGGATTGGGACCAGTACGTAAAAGAGCAGATGCCCGCTTCCAACTAGCCTGACTTCCCTCCCCCGCCCTCAGCACAGACCAATCCGCCCCCCCCGCCGCAGCTTCGTTCAACACGGTTGAGACGCCACACCCAAGACACGACTTTGTGCAAGTGCCAGCGAGACGACGCCTGAAGGGCTTACTGCCCCTGGGGCGACGCCTGAAGGGACATGCCTGACTGGTAAGCTACTACATTCAGGAGAGCTGCTTCGGGGACGGGGAGAGCTGCTTCGGGGACGGGGAGAGCTGCTTCGGGGACGGGGCGCCAATGGCTGGCGCCAGTACCCTTAAAAAAGAAAACGCTGCGGGCAAAGTCGGGGTGCTTTGCCTCGCAGCGTTCGGAGTGAGAAGCGACGAGTGGTCAGGACACGGGGTTGTCCTGGCCTACAGACTCGCAGGGATCAACTTGCGCAGCTCTCGGCTGGGCATATCTGAAACCACCGTGTTGGTGGAACCAGAACCTTCAAACAGGGTAATGTTGTAGCCCCTTCGGGCACCGTCATACAAAACCCGGGTGGACGCAGGAATCAACTGTCGATTCCCTCGTAGCGTCTCCAGATGCCGCCTGGGAATCTGGACCACCGACACCGATCGGTTGTTATGCAGGTAGTGGTACAACACTGCCCGCGATTTTCCGATTCGGGTAAGGCGAACCCCCAACAATCGGGTGGAGTCATTCTCTTCAATGGGAGGACGCAAATTGAGGTGAGCCTTCTCTGCCAGGAAACCTCGCACAGCGTCCCCATTCCCTTCCACTTCTGGAGGTAGAGCCGCTTCATGCACCGCTACCGACTCTTCAACGAGTGTTTCCACCTCTTCGGCTTCTGCATTCTCGCCCACTCCCGGTAGGGCCGCATAGATTCCGACAGCGAGGACAATGCTCGCAGCGGCGGCCATGGGAACCTTCCAGATCCAGGGGCGAGGGGCGGCGGATAGCTCCGCATCCACGGCCTCCAGAATTCGATCTCGTACGGCCCGAGGCATTCGAGGCGGATTGAGTCGTTCCACCAGAGCCTGCTGAAACACCCGCGTCGACTGAATCATGTCGCGGCAAGTTTCGCAATGCTCGAGGTGATCCTCAAACCGCGCTCCCTCCAGTTCATCGAATTCGCCATCGATGTAGAGGGACGCAAATCTCTTGATATCTTCGCACCGCATGACTGCTAACACCTACTGATCCGTTGTTGGCCCAGTGGACCGCCTATAATCTTCTAGTGAAATCGTCTCTTTTGGTTCGTCCTCTTCTTCAACGCCCTTCACCAACCCCATCTCCAGAGCCCACGACATCAGTCGAGTTCGCAGGAGCTTTCGACCCCGATGAAGACGGCTCATCACGGTTCCGATGGGACAGGAGAGAACTTCCGCAATTTCCTTGTAAGAGAGTTCCTCCAAATCCGCCAGAACCACCACGGAACGAAACTCGGGAGGAAGCTTCTCGATGGCTTCTCGAACCTTGCTCTTCGAAAGCATGGTGACGAAGCTCTGCTCAGGGGTCTGATTGCTGTGCACAAACACCTGACCGACTTCGGCTTCCTCTTCCACATTCATCGTCCCCTCGTCGAGTTCATAGATCTTCTTGCGTCGACGAGTCTGATTCAGGAAGGTGTTGGTCATGATCCGAAAGAGCCACGCCTTGGAGTTTGTACCTTCTTTGTATTGAAAGCTCGCTCGAATGGCCTTGAGCATCGTTTCCTGGGTCAGCTCTTCAGCCATCGTGGTGTCTCGGGTCAAGAACAGGCCGTATCGGTGGAGACTATCGAGATGGGGCAGGAATTCCTGCTCAACGATTTTTCTTTCTGCCGTTCTCTTCGACACGTCATTCCCTCCTGACGCCCCAACAAACACAGCGTCATCCAGAGCTATTCCCAAGGAGTCCAGATTTTTTCAAGACACCGGAAAACGGCTCACAAACAAGATAGGCAAGCGGGGTCTGGATGCAAGGTTGCAGGAGGGATCGGCAGGGGAAGCAAGGAAGGCTACAACAGCGTATCGAGGGCAGCGTACGGCAGGTCCAAAGCGTCGGCGACGGCCTTGAAGGTAACAACGCCCTTGTACGTGTTCACGCCGGGGTGCAGTTCGGGGTACACCTTCACTGCTTTTTCCATGCCCAGGTTCGCCAGTTTCACGGCGTACCCGATGGTAGCATTGGTCAAAGCGAAGGTGGAGGTCCGAGCAACGGCACCGGGCATGTTGGCCACGCAGTAGTGAACAACGCCGTGCTTCACGTAAGTCGGATCTTCGTGGGTCGTGGCTCTGCAGGTCTCAATACACCCGCCCTGGTCCACGGCAACGTCCACGATGACCGAGCCATCTTCCATCATGGTGAGCATCTGTTCGGTGACCAGCTTCGGGGCCTTGGCGCCCGGAATCAGCACGCCGCCGACCAAAAGATCGCACCACTTGACGCTGTTTTCGATGTTGGCAATGTCGGAGTACAGAGTAGTCACCTGGGATCCGAAGATGTCGTCGAGGTAGCGGAGACGCTCCACGTTGACGTCCAGGATCCGAACTTCTGCCTGCATTCCGATGGCCATTTTCGCCGCGTTGGTACCCACGGTCCCGCCACCCAGAATGGCGACTCTGCCTCGGCGCGTCCCCGGGACACCGCCCAGCAGAACGCCCTTTCCGCCGTGCTCTTTCTGGAGACTGGCAGCACCCACCTGAATCGCCATTCGACCGGCCACTTCACTCATGGGCTGGAGGAGGGGGAGACAGCCGTCGGGCATCTGGATGGTCTCGTAGGCCACCGAGCGAACGTTCTTTTCCAGCAGAGCCGCTGCCAATTCGACCGGCGCCGCTGCCAGATGGAAGTATGTGTAAAGAAGCTGGTTGTCCTGGAACAGTGGATATTCCGGGGCGATGGGCTCCTTCACTTTGATGATCATTTCGGAGGTCTGCCAGATCTCTTCTGCCGTGTCGAGGACGGAAGCCCCTCGCTTCACGTATTCCTCGTCAGCGAAACCACTGCCCAACCCGGCACCCTTCTGAATTCGCACCGTGTGCCCTGCATCCACCAGCGTTTGGGCACCGGCGGGAGTCAGACCAACACGATATTCCTGAATTTTGATTTCCTTGGGAACACCAATAAGCACGGCACAACCTCTCTTCGTTGTCAGGGGTTTGACCCCCTGGGTCCGCTACAAGAATCGTAGCGTGTATAGCACATCGCACATACCGTCGGAAGGGCTTTTTCAGGATCGCAAAGGGAAATAATTTATGCTCTTCGGGAGAGTGGAATCTGATGGCCGGGCGACAGTCAGATCATGGGCATGTAGAGTATTTCTACACACCCCCATCACTCCTTCGCAGCGGCCACGGTTGGTGTATCAATTTCCAATTCCGGCAAGTGGCGCTATGACTCGTCTGCGGTCTCGGATGCCAGGACTCTTCGCCTCATTTCTCCCCCCTCAACGAGTGGCCCAAATCTTGCAACAGTACTGGGCCAATCGTAGGAGGTTCATCATGGCAGAGACCCACAAATCGATGACGCAGGAAGACACGAATTCAACCTCGGTGGTGCCTTGTACCGGCATCGCAGCAGCCGAGAAAAGGGCCAAACAGGAAGTCGTCTTGAAACAACGAACGGCCCGACGGGATTCTCGATCTGACAGCTCTTTGATGATGTACCTTCGTCGTATCGGAGCAGTACCCCTGCTGTCTCGAGAAGAAGAAGCCGAATTGGCCCTGGGCATTGAAGACGGCCAGCTTGAGACGCTCCACGCCCTGCTGTCCGTGCCGGCCAATCATAAGCGCCTCTTCAAAATGCTGGAGGAGTTTATCGACGGCTCTCGAAGTGAAGAAGCGATCACCGAATTGACCACCGACTTCGTCACCTTCGAACGACGCAACTGTCTGGAAGAAGTCGAGATCCTGCTCACCGAACTCACCGCCGCCTTTGATGCTCTGCATCTCCCGGTCTCCTCCACCAAGCGCCTCTCCAGTCGACGAAGCAAGCCCCTCGATTTTGAGATCACCCGCGACCTGTTCAAGGTCTTCCATGTCAGCCCCGTTGGCCCCCGAATGGTACACCTTCTGGGTGTATCCTTCCGAAACGACGCCAAAGAGTTCCTCCGCCAACGAGAGGCGACCCTGGCCAAAATGCGAAGGGCCGACCCCGAAGACAGGGAAGAGAAGCAAGCAGAACTGGAGAGGAAACTGCAGCGACTGGCCAGACGGCAGTTCGGCCTCGATGCTGAGGAAATTCGCGAGACACTGACTCGGATGGGTCGAGGCGATCGAAAGGCGCACCGGGCCCGAACCCGAATGATCCGCGCCAACCTTCGCCTCGTGGTGAATATGGCCAAACGATACATGGGACACGGACTTCAGCTCCTTGACCTGATCCAGGAAGGGAATATCGGTCTCATGAAGGCCGTGGAAAAATTCGACTACCGCCGAGGACACAAGTTCTCCACCTACGCCACCTGGTGGATCCGGCAGTGCATCACCCGAACCATCGCAGATCAAGGGAAAACCATTCGGGTTCCTGTGCATCTTGTGGAAAACTTCGGGCGAATTCACCGTTCCAAGTCAGCTCTCAAGCAAAAGCTCAACCGAAATCCAACGGAAGAAGAGATCGCTGCCGAATGCGGACTGTCCGCCACCCAGGTATCTCGCACACTGAACCTGGCCACCGATCCCCTTCCCCTGGACATGCCGGTGGGTGACAACAACACCGAACTCAAAGATTTCATCCCCAACGATCAGGCCGAAGATCCCGTCGAAATGATGGTAAACAAGAACCTCATGGAGGTCACCACTCGGGTCTTGAAGTCTCTCCACCCTCGAGAAGAGAAGATCCTTCGCATGCGGTTTGGAATCGGCGAGGAGCGGACCTTCACGCTGGAAGAGGTGGGCCAAAGCTTCTCCCTCACCAGAGAGCGCATCCGTCAAATCGAGATCAAAGCTCTGGACAAACTCCGCACCTCTCAGCGCAAAGACATTCTCGAACAATTTGTAGACTGATTAGCTAAAAAGAATAACCGATGGTGGTTGCCACAAGAACGGCGAAGTTGTTCCACTCAGAGGGGAACCGGTTGCCGCTCCAGGTGGCCTGTCCCGATTCGTTGAAGGCCTTGAAATCGCCATTTTCGTCGAAGCAGGCAGGGTCAGAGGACTGAGCCGTGCAGGCCTCCCCGGTGACCGTTCTCGGAAGGAAATAGGTCGTCTGCACGCTGGCATCCAGCTTCAACCCGAAATCAAACCGATACCCCGCCCCAACGGCCAGGAAGAGACGATCTGCGTCAGGCAGCATGGGAGACATGTTCTCGTCTTGAACGGGGTTGACGTCGTACCCGACGCCCCCTCGAAGGACGAAGTTCGGGGTAACCTGGAATTCGTTTCCAAATCGAATGACCCAACCGTTCTCCCAATCCTGGGCGAGTTCTTGACTCAGAGCTCCCGACTTGTCATCGGGGAAAGTCATCGGGATGCTCTTGAAGCGGTACCAGAAGAAGTACTCAAAGTCGATCTCAGCCAGCCAGACGTCGAAGAGCCGATAGGCAACCCCCACGCTGATGATGTCGGGAAGCTGGAACGCCGTCTCGACCTTCTGGTCGGGGAACGCAGACTTGTCCGTCAATCCGGGAATCTCAAAGTGCGCATCCCCTTGCATCTCAATGCTGATGGGGCTGCGGAAAGTAGCCCCCATGTACAGATTCTTGATGGGACGCGCTTGCACGCCAACGGTGTATCCAAATCCCCAACCCTGACCGGCCAGCTCCACGTAGGAATCCTTGATGGGGGAGCCGTCGTCAGCCACGAGACCGAACTGCTTCCCCATGGCCTGCTTCATGTAGACGGCCGCCGGGGACATCACAAACCCAGCGCCAAAAGACACTTCGGGAATCGGAGAGTAGGCCACCCCCAGTGTGATCTCCGGAATCAGCAAAGAGGACTCCGCTGCCAGATACTTGCCCGCAAAATCGTCGGGATACACCAGAGTCAGCCCGAAGGGGTAGTTGAACCCAGCACCCACTCCGATACGCCCGGCACGGCCCAAGGACGTTCCCCAGGCAGCATAGATGTGGGGAGGGGGCACGACGAGGTTCTCGTTTGAAGCGTCCTTGTATTTCTGATCCGCCGGAACGTTCCGGGCATCCGAGTAGTTGAACAAGGGGAACACCAGTGTATCCCCAATGGCAAAGTGGAAACCGTCCAGATAGGCCAGCCCCGCCGGGTTGTAGAACACCGTGCTGGGGTCTTCCAGGAAGGCACGCACCGCCAAAACTCGGCCCTGAGCCACAGCGGACTGCTCCTGCAGCTCGATTCCCGAAGCAAACACCGTCCCGGAACTCAAAATCACCGTCATCAACGCTACAAATGCAATGGTCTGTTTCATCTCGTCACCCCCAGGTCATCGGTGCATTCGAGCTCTGTGCCCGGAATGGCCCCAACAACGGCTGTGCCATCACCGGCGCCGTCAAGGAACGTCAGAATATCGCCCAACGCAGTGGTCGCATCAGCCCCTGGAGGTGCATCGTCTGCGCTGCATCCATGCTCGTAGAACGAGTGGCACTGCCCCTCGAAACGCTTCACATAGGGCATGTCGCCGGTTCTCATGGCACAGGCGATTCCACGACTCGTAGCTTCAGGCATCAGGCCATCCGCACCCGGCTGGATGATCAGAACTGGTTTTGCAGAGACGCCGTCAAGCGGCGACCGAGCCATTCGTCTGGCGTAGTGAATGGGGTCTCCCTTGTCCAACAGAATCTGAGCCATCGTCACAAACTGGTTATATGCCGAAGTCCCAGGCTCGATGCCCATGGCGCTCAACTGACCCATGATGGGATCCTTCAACCAGGCGCTCTCGGTTTCAGAGAGGATGCGGGTCAGGTGGCCGCCGGGTGCAATCAGAACCACTGCATCCAAGGCGTTCTCTACTGCCGCCACGATGACCGAGCACATGGCACCCAGAGAATGTCCAACAAGGTACACCCGCCCGGAATCCAACGGTGAACTGCCCAGCTCGTCGGTCAACCAAAGCTGAAGCGCTCCACCATCATCCAGCCCTCGAAGGGTCTGAGCCATGTCCAGAGATGCCTGCACGATATGGTCTTTGGAACCCGCAGCATCGGCGGACAGGAATCCCGTCCCACCTTCCACCCCAGCGGGGGTGCGTTCTCCGTGCAGGGGCAGGTCGATGGCCAGCAATGCGTAGCCGGCATCGAGGTAGCTCTGTGCGTGCATCAGGGCCTTCTCTTTGCTTCCAAAGAAGCCATGCTGGTACATGATGACGGGGAAGGGAGCGACGTGCTCGGCGGTCTCTTGCGGAACCAGCAACAGGAACGGTATCTCCGTCTCTGCCCACTCGATATTCCCAGCTTCATCCTGCATCATGCTGCCAAAATCAGGTGCTTCGGGATTGGTCAAGTCGGGCTGGGAGAGCCCCGTCCAAGCCGAAAGCCGACCATCGGTGACCACAGTCCCCAAACCGGTGAGAGAATCCATGGCGGTCCCGTCTCCGACGGTACCGGTGACCCCATTGGGGGTCCCCTTTCCAGCCAACTCGGTGTTCAACCCGGCCAGCCATTCCACCACATTCTGGGTGGTGAAGGTCCAAAACATCACGAGCCGTTCTCGAGGAACTCCGATTCCTTCGAGGGCGGTGAAGATCGGATTGTAGTTGCTGCGAAGCTGCTCCAACTGGGCAGCATCGGCGTCGGAGAGGATTATCACCTGGCTGTGCCCTTCTTCGTCCACCAGCGGCTCCGACTCTCGAGCCAGGAAGAAGGTGGGGGCCACCTTCACCTGCGCAATCTCCCCGGAGGCATCGTTCTCTGCACTGGTGAGATTGTCGAAGAGGATGGCCATGTAGCGACGGCCATCAAGAAGAGGGGCGCCGGTCTTCGGCTGAAGGACCAGCTTGCCGCCCACAAAATGGGCGTCCACTGAATCGGGTCCATAGATATTCGTCGGGTCGAGGAGGGGTGCCAGCCCCATGATCCCCGCTGAGGGATCGACTTCGGTGACGTCCACCACGGCCACGGAGATGTCTCCCAGGCCAGGCTCGGTGTTGTCGTTGAAATAGATGGTTTCAAGGTCAGGTGTGGAGATCGAGGTCAACCACTTGAAGCTGGACTCGTCTAAGGGGCGAGAGAAGCTTGCCGACAGTGCACCCACGGGTGAGAAACCGTCCAACTGGTTGATTGCTCCCACAATCTGCTGCTGGGCAGCGGGCCATGTGGGATCGATGGGGAGGTTGATGGAGACCGGGTTCCCCGCCTCGTCCAACGCCATCATCAAGTCGTTGGGGAAGGGAATATCCCCCGACGTGACGTCAAAGATGGCCTCGTTGTCCGACTGAACCGAGAAGCTCCAGATGGAAGCGATATTCTCTCGAGAGCCGTCCAGATCGAGGAGCTGTATGAGGCTGTTTGCACCCTGCCGGACGACTTCCAGAAGGAGGCCGGTGAACATGTCCACACCCAGCTCGGCCAGATAGCTCACCCCGCCGTTTCCAGCGACCGCTTCAGTCAACTTCGAGATGGCGGTGACCTGGGAGGGAGCAACCGAGAGGCCCCCTTCGGCGCCCTTCAACCCTCGGGTCAGAACCACCGAGTACTTGCCACCGGGAACCATCGGTTGGCCGGGAGCGATGTTCAACGTCATGCCGTCCTCAGAAATCCCAAAGGAGAGGTTTTCCAGGGGGACGGGGCCTTCCTCGGTGAGTTGGCTTACAAACACCGAGTCAGCCGTGACGGCCTCAGAATCCAGCGGCCTGGAGAAGCCCGAGGTGATAACCAGGCTTGACACGGGCCAGCCGTCCAGGGAGTTCATGTGGGCCATTAGCCGCTTCTGGACTCCGCTGTCGTTTTCGCAGTCGATGGGGAAGCACATGTTCCCGGCAATGCAATCCGCCTTGCCGTCACCATCACAGTCGTGCCGCGAACCGGCGACGGAAGTCTTGAGAAGATCGTTGGGGGTGGGAACCACGCCGGCGCTGGGATCGTTCAATGCAATGGGCTCCGAGTGAATGGTGAGGGTCCACAGGAGGGCGATGTCCTTGCGAGGAACCGCCATGTCACCCTCGGCCACCCCTTCAAGCCACCCAAACAAGGGGGCAAGCTGCAAACGGAGCTCTTCCAACTGGAGCGCCGTCTCGTCGGGAAGTGCAGTCACACTTCCGCCGTCCTTGTACACAGCATCAGTGCCCTTAAGGAAGTTGAAGACATAACCGGAGCTGAGGGAAACCCCCGCTTCGTCCTTCACCCCAGAGGTCACCACCATCATGTAGGTGTGCCCCTGCTCCCACCCCGCGGCGGGAGGAGCGATCACGACGTCGGTGTACGGAGAGCCTTCTTCCCGAAGCGATTGGGCAATGGAATACCCGTCCACTCGCACCACGGGATAGGTTTCGACGTCGTCCTGCACCAGGCCGGTGACATCGTAGACCCGCACAGTGTCTTCATTCACCGTGGCTGCATCCAGGGCCGCACCCTGAATGACAAACGACGTGGTGATGGCGGTGACGAACCCGTGGAGGGTGTTGAAGTACGTCTCCATGAACTCCGTCACGGCGTCCGTAGAGAAGGCTGGAATGACCACCGGCTCCTTTTGGCCCAGGACAGCCAGGGAGTATTCCAGTGGAAGATTCACCATGCCCGTAGCGGGGTCGATGAGGAGGTCGCTGGGTGCTGGTACCATGGGGGAAATGAGGTGGTCGGCGTCCGGAGACACCGGCGCAGGGTTGAATTGCGCTATGAGGGTAGTGGAAGGTTCATCGCTCCCAACTTCCCCACACGCCGTCGCCAGAATGAGCGCACAACCCAGCAGCAGAAGTAACCGCTTGGACATAGGGTCCTCCTTTATTAGTAGACTGAGCGTGCTATCTGTCCAACTTGGACGGCAAGAGCCGGCTCAGCTGTCTTCCTTCCTCTCTAGGATCTGCAAAACTGCCTTCTTGCCAAGTTTTGTGGCCAAAGCAGTCAACAAAACTCGAAGTGATTGGGCCATTCGACCCTCTCGACCAATGACTTTTCCGATATCGCTGGGGTGAGCGGACAGCTCTACGACCACCATAGTCCCGCTCTCCAGAAGATTGCACTTCACTTCGTCCGGATAATCGACGATGGCATGAACTACACGTTCGACGAATATCTTGATCTCCGCACTCGTACTGGTTTCCATGGGGGTACCTCGCTTCCAGGGGGTCGTTGTTCTTCCGGGTGTCGTTTTTTTCGTTCGTCGGGATTGAGAATAGACCCATCAACGGGACGATTCAATGATTTTGGGCTTAGCCCCAGACAGAGCGCCGATTAAGGAGGACGCGCTCCCATGGATACCAGTGATTTCTTGCCTCGCCGACGAGATACAGCGACCCCGTCACCACCACCTCTCCCTGGACCTCGGCGGCCAACTCCAGGGCGGCTCTCACCGCATTGCCGGCGTCAGATTCCACCACCACGCGGGGGGAGAAACTTCGAGCGACGGGGACCAGCTCCTCGGGATTAGAGACCTCCTTTCCGTAGAGGTCAGGCCGACTCAATACGATGGCGTGAGGAGCCACACCGGCGGCCCCCAACAACTCCTCGACTTTTCTCATCCCCGTGACACCAAAGAGCAGGACAAGGGGAGCACCCGTGGGGCGCAGCGAGTTCCATAGCGCTCGCATCTTCTGGCCGTTGTGGGCACCATCCAAAGTCACCCGAGGGGACTCCTGGACTCGCTCCATTCGACCGGGAAAAAACGAAGAGGTCACTGCCTGGCAATGCTCCGGTTCGATTCGATATCCCAACTCCACGAGGGAATCCAGAGCAACCAACGCCACAGCGAGGTTTCTCCGTGGAAAGCCCGCCCAACTTGCCGGAACAGCAATCTCGAAGGAACCGAGATTGGGAAGCGCACCGTGGGCCAACCAACCATCGTCCAGCGGCGCCAGTTGAACCACTTCGTCGGGGTAGATGGGACGCAGCGGCACACCGCAAGACCTTGACTCGGCCACGAACACAGGCCACACCTCGGGATCGTAAACCGCCACGGCCCTCTTCGCTCCGGCCATAATGCCGGCCTTGTGCCAGGCAATGGAGACACGGTCTTCCCCCAACGCTCGAGTGTGATCCAAACCAATGTCGGTAATGACAGCAAGGTCCCGTTGCAACCCCTGAACGAGATCAAACCGGCCCCCGAGGCCGGTTTCCATGACGCATACGTCAATACGACGACGACGAAAAATTTCGTAGGACAGAGCCAGCGACGCCATTCCGTGAACCGACGCTGGACCGTCCAAATCGAATCGATGCCGCTCGGTTACCTCTCGAATGGCGTTGCACGCCTCTGAAAACTCCCATCCCGAGGCATACTCCCCGTCAACCCAGCTCTTTTCGGTGGCTACCTGAAGATAGGGAGAGATGTGCATCCCGGTAGAATAGCCTGCCGCATGGAGAATCAGGCTCAAGCAATAGGCAACAGAGCCCTTCCCGGATGTTCCGGCGATCTGAATTGAGGGGTACTCCGCCTGGGGATTCCCTAACTGTCGATTAAAGCCCAAAGCCGTTGCGACCTTTCGCTCTGGGGTGCCGTTTCTGGGGGTGAGGCGAACGATCTCTTTGTCAATGTACTCTTTCGCCTGGCAGTAACGCTCCACCTCCCGGGCATCGTCGACGCTCAAGGAAGCATGGGATGAATTACAACGAACCATGGATTACTGATTTCCTGCGATGGTTGGAGGGACCGAAGAACCCTCTTTTGACTGCTCGTCTCGGCGACGATTCATCAGATTCAAGAAGGGAGCCAACTGCTTCGCCGCCGCAAGCCCCAGGGCAAAGAGATTGTCAACCCGCACAACCAGGCGATCGCTTCCACCCGCCAATCTTTCCTGAAGAAATGAAAGCTCCACCGGCAGAGGCACCTCCTCGGCAATGGTCTTCAAGACGGCTAGAGCCATCCCGGCTCCCATTCCCCCCAGTTCGCCCAGGTCCAGGCGCTCCGCCAACCCATCCACATGAATCCAAGCATGAAGCCACTCCCCTTCAGGCAGGGACAGCTTCAACGGGTCGGGTTTCTTCCATTCGGGGACAAAAAGGCTCTCCGCCACTGACTGGAGATTCGTCGTACTCCCCAAGAAAACCGCTTCCCCTCGCTTGAACCACGCCATCCGCTCCCGATTCTTGCGAGCCCCTCGGCGCACAGCCACCCAAACCTTCTCCCCGGTTCGGAACTCTCGGTCTTCGATGCGGTAGTTCTTCTTTGCAAAGATGTAATTGAGACGCTTCTGCAGATACTCGTCCGTCTTGGGCTCCATGAAGTAGACAAAGCTGCTCAAGGGATCGCTCAGCGAGATCTTCTTGCCTGGAATGGCACCGCAGTACCCTTCGGCAACCTCCAGCAGCTCCGTGTGCCACGAAGAAGCCAGCAGCTTTCTGGCCCGAACCATCGCCCCGGGGCCCAACTTCTTGCCAAAGGACTCGTCCAACTGAGAGACCAGATTGTCCATGTTCTGGAAGGAAGCCAGAACAATCACTGCCGAGTCTTTGGGAACCTCAACCGTGGTCCCACGCTTTGAAAACATCTGCTTCAAAATGGGCACGGCCACACTGTCGCTCGTTTCCAAAGACAACTCGATTCGGTCCAAGTCGGCCGGAAGGGTCAACTCCAATCGGTCCCAATGCCCAACCTCCTCGGGAACTACCGACCACACGGCAGGTGCACCGAAGGTTCGTTCCAACATCCTCAAGGCAGCGGCAGGGCCAACGGAAAGACGGAGGAGGGAACCGTCTGGGTGAGGGAGATTCGAGACCATGGCAAGGCTGCTGACAACGTCACCCACCACAATGGAGCACTCAAACTCCTCCCCTTCGATGCGACACTCCGTGGTCTCCTCTCCAGGGATGACTGCCCCGAGGAACCCAGCCAAACGCTGCGCATCTTCCAGCACATCAGCGGAATTGACGTCTCCAGAAGGACGTCCCGAAAGCACCAACTCCAACGATTTCACCACCGGACCCGCTCCCGTCTCCGGGAGCACTATTTCAGTCTGCCACAAGGTCAACGCCAACGCTTCGAAGCGCCGAAGCTCCTCTAAGACGCCTGGCACCTGGTCCATCCAATGGGGCGGAAGAAGAACAGGAAGGAGGGGTTCAATTCGGGCCATCAAACCCGCTGGAGAATCACTCTCGACGCGAAACAGCGGAATCTGAGCAGTGGCCACCTCCTCCACCGCAACAACCTCTTGCGGAGGAAGTCGAAAGGCCTCCAGTTCAATCTTCTCCTCTTTGCGGCACCCCGCCACGAGGACAAGAGTCCCCACAAGAAGCAAGGCAAACTGAAACACGTTTCCTCTGGACCAAACCTTCATTCCCTTCCCTTCGTCTCAAACCAAATCACCAGTGCCAACAGACACCCCCAATAAGGGCCTCTATTGTGCAAGCCCCGCTGGACCTTTGCAAGAAGAGATCCTGGGCCCAAAGCCCTGCTCCCGCAACCCCCCTTGCATTCCCTTCCAAACCGTCGCACTATTGAGACACTACCCACTGGAGGGACGCACCCGATGAACGAATCCGACGCAACAATCATCCTGGACAACATCACCGAAGGGGTGTTCACCGTCTCCAATGAGTGGCGAATCACCTACTTCAATCGAGCCGCAGAATCCCTCACAGGGGTCCCTCGCAAAGAAGCCCTGGGGAAGATGTGCAGTGAGGTGCTGAAGGCAAACATCTGCGAAGGTCAGTGCGTCCTCAGACAGACCATGGAGACCGGGACATCGGTTACCTGCAAAGAGATCTTCCTGGTGGACAAGGAAGGACATCGCCGCCCGGTGAGCATCTCGACTGCCCTCCTTCGGTCCCCCGACGGTGCCATCATCGGCGGGGTGGAGACCATCCGAGATCTGGGAGAGGTTTCTCAGCTTCGCAAGGAGCTCCACAAGAGCTACACAGTCCACGATATCGTGACCCGCAGTTCTCGCATGCGCAAAGTCCTCAACAATCTCTCTGACGCTGCCGAAACCGACAGCACGGTGCTGCTTTGCGGGGAAAGCGGCACGGGAAAAGAGCTCGCTGCCCGAGCGATTCACAATCTCAGCCCTCGAAAAGGCGGTCCCTTCATCGCGGTGAATTGCGCTTCTCTCCCCGAAACACTGCTGGAATCCGAGCTGTTCGGACACAAACGGGGGGCGTTTACCGGCGCCCAGCGGAATAAGAAGGGGCGATTCGCACAGGCCAATGGAGGCACCATCTTCCTGGATGAACTGGGAGACGTAACCCCCGCAGTCCAGGTGAAGCTGCTGCGAGTTCTCCAGGAACGACAGTATTACCCCCTGGGAGCCGACCACCCCGAGCACACCGACGCCAGGGTGGTCGCAGCGACCAACCGAGACCTCGAAGAGATGCTGGTTACCGGAGAGTTCCGCCAGGATCTCTACTATCGAATCAACGTCGTGAAGCTGACCCTTCCCCCGTTGCGAGATCGCCGAGTGGACGTCCCTCTCCTCATCGACCACTTGCTTGAGCGCTTCAATCATCTCCACAAAAAGGACGTCCGAGGAACCAGCCCGGACTTTGTGCAACTCCTCCTCGACTACGACTTCCCAGGCAACATCCGAGAACTCGAGAACATCGTCGAACACGCCTTCGTCATGACCCCGGGGCCAAACCTCACAGTGGATGACCTTCCCGACGCAATGCGACCCTCCCCGCCCCCACCGGGGCTGGACCTCCAAGGCGACAACCCCCTGAAAAGCCTGGAAGGCCGCATCATCTGGCAAGCCCTCGAAGAGACCCATTTCAACCGCAGCAAGGCCGCTGCCAGACTGGGAATGCACAAGGCTACGCTGTATCGAAAGATTCACTCCCTGGGACTCAAGCTTCCAACCAGAGACGGCCGCTCCCAGTAGGCACCGTCGCAATCATGCAACCCTCCGCCCCACGACACCGTCGCAACACTGCGCCACTACCCGCCGCTGCAGGCGCGTGGCTGACACCCAGCAACAAACCATATTCCTTTCGTTTTAGACAGTTACGAGACTCAACGACAATTTCGTGATGCGGTGGCACGCCCCATGCACTAATGGGTCACGTGTCTTTGAGGAGGTGGTATGAGTGCGAGTGGCGGTCGCCATCTGGCGTGGAAGGGTCTCTCCGGTGTTCGACGTGGCCCGGCAGGTGCTGGTCGTGGAGGTACCGTGGAAGCGGTGGGGAGATTGGACGGTGGAGGAGTTTGGGGAGCGGTCGGAGAGTTCCCGAGTCACTCGCTTATCTGAGTTGAACATCGAGTTTCTGGTTTGTGGTGCAATTTCTAGTCCCCTCTGGGAAATGCTCATCGATGCTGAAATTGATGTTCAACCTCATGTCTCCGGCTCCCTCTCTCAGGTGTTGCAGGCGGTGGCTGATGGACGCATCGACGACCCCATCTTTCGGATGCCGGGTTGCGTTCCAGGCCAACAAGGGCGACGGCGACGTGGAAGCTGCACCAACGGAGAGGGAGCCGGGAGGCCTTTTCAACGACGCACAAGAAGACGGCAAGCAAACCTAGAAATCGAAACCCAGGAGACCCAATGCCCGGATACGATAGAACCGGTCCCACCGGATCGGGACCGATGACCGGTGGAAGGAAAGGCCGATGTGGCGGAATGGCTGACGCCCCACGAGGCGGGAGAGGACAAGGACGAGGACGGGGCGATGGAGAGAACCAGCGCAATCGCTTGCGTTGCGGGTGGCGCTCGGAAAACCGAACTTTGGCCTTTGAAGAGCCGATTCGGGACACCCGAGCAGCCCTGGAGGCAGAAGCCAAACGGCTCAAAGGGGAATTGGAATACGTGGAATCCCTCATCGCAAAGAGCGGCACAGAGACCACCGAGGGGTAGTTTCCCCCTTCCACCTTGACTTTCGTCCTGCCTTTCTCCACCTTGAACGACGACGCGTCCCACAATGAGACGCCTTCACCGACGAAGGAGCAATTCAACGCCATGCCGATTCTGATAAACGAGCCTCAGTGCACTCGATGTGGTGCGTGTGCATCCTTCTGTCCCATCGACGCCATCCGAATGGAAGGCATCCCCGTAGTCAACGAAGAAACTTGCATGGAATGCGGAGCCTGCATATCAAGCTGCCCCACTCAGGCCATATCCCTCAAACGAGACATGAACGTTCCCCCGAGAAGGGCTGCACGCCCGCTTCCCACGCCGGAACCTCGTCGGGAACCTCCCCACCGGTCTGCCCCCTTGGTGGACATGGAGGAGCTGTTGTCTCGCCTCACCCTTGGGTGGAGCCGGAGACTCTCCGGGGGCCATTCCGGGAAGCGGCGGCACACGGCGGAGTTCTCTGCTGGATGGGGGAAGCTTCTGCGTGAGAAGCTCAAGATTCGACGCTAGCGGTTCGCTTCCGCCTTTGCTTTTGCCTTTTCCAACTCAAGAAACTGCATGAGACGGTCGACTTTCAGCTTGAACTCGTCGGAAATTTCGGTGCCCGGTTCATACAGATCGTTGCTTTCCAGATAATCCTCGTCGATTCTGTACAGCTCGTAGGAGCGCTTGCGGGGCTTTGAAATCATCACCCACGGGGGTTGAATGAGGGCCAGGTCCACCGTCTTGAACTTCCGCTTCTCGGCGTGAATGGAGAAGGTGAACTCGTCTCCTCGGGGTGGAAGACCGAAGATTGTTGGCAACAAGTTTCGACCGTAGAGTCGAGGCCACTTTTCCTGGGGCACACGGAAGATGTTGAGAATCGTCGGCGGAATGTCGAGGTGGCTTACCGGAATCTCGCTGACCTGTGGAGCGACTCCCGGCATGTAGACAATGAGCGGCACGCCGATGGTCTCGTTGTATAGCGTCTTGCCATGGTATCGGCGGCCGTGCTCCTTGAATTCGTCCCCATGATCGCCGGTAATGATCACCGCCGTGTTCCGGCTCAACCCCGAATCTTCCAGGTAGTCCCACAAGTCGCCTATGGCCTTGTCGGTGTAGTGTACTGTGGAATCATACCGATCCATCGCCTCTTTGCCGAAGTTGGGAGAGCCAGGCATGCTTCGGTAGGGAGCGTGGGGCTCCAGATAGTGGATCCACAAGAAGAAAGGCTCCGATTTTCGCTTGCCTGTAATCTTCTTCAGTTTTCGAATGGCCGCACGAGTTCGCTCCGCTGCCTTCTTGACCTTCGGCTGATAGGTGGACACACACACCGACTGGGTGTCGTAATCGTCAAAGTCCTTGTCGAGACCGAACTTCAACTTGAAGATTCGGAAACAATCAAGAAGCGCCACGGTGTGGACTCCGATGGATCGAAGCACGGTGGGAATCCCCACCAGGTCCTCCGGCAACGCAATCTGCTTTTTCGGGCGTGGTTCCCACTGGACAATGTTAATGGGGACTCCGTACAAGAATCCCGATAGGGAATAGAGGGTCCTCGAAGAATGGGCAAAGGAGTTCTTGAACCGGGTGGATTGCTCTGCAATCCGATCAATGTTTGGGGTTGTGTTTCGGTGGTAGCCGTACACCCCCAGATGGTCTCGGCGCAGTGCATCCACCGAAATGAGGATGACGTTCATGGGTCTTGGAAGCGGTGCATCGAAATACTGAGGGGGCTCGAGGGAAATCAGATCTTCTGGAGTGGCGTCCCTGCCGTCACAGTTCTCGTCGATGCCGTTGCTGGGATAATCCAATGCCCCGGGGTGAACAGAGCCGTCAAAAGGCTGGCAATCTCCTCCGCCCAGGATATTCGAGAACCCGTCGCCGTCCCAGTCAGTGACATCCCCCAATTCGGAGAAGAGCAGCCCAGTGAGGGGAGCCCCCTGGTCCAAAGCCCGTGCGTGGGTGGGTTCGACATGGGGAAGAAAGACAAACACGACGTTGGCCGCAGCGATGGCAGCAAAGAGCCACAGATGGCGCCTGCGCCCCAGAACCGCCGCAACGGGTTCCAGCAAGGGAAGTCGTAAGGCGTACGAGTAAACCGCTCCCATGGCCACAAGGGCATTGAATGACCCCAGGAAGGGGAAATCCAGCTTGGCGATTTCTCCTCGCAACAGCCAGTAGCCCATCGCCACGGCGGCCATCCCCAGCAGCCCCCACACCGGTTCGCCCCGAGGGAACCGCTTGCGAAGGTGGAAGATCCCCAGCAGCCCCCCACCTGCGACCACAGCGCAAACCAACGCCACTACGCCCAACAACGTGGACAAAAGGATGGGGTTCTGAAAGTCCTTTTGCACAATTCGAATGGTCAGGGGGACGAAGAGGCCCAGAAAAACCATTCCTGATAAGGCGTAGGGTGCCAGCGCGCCGTCCGGTGTAACTTTGGAGACAACCCGGCGAAGAGCCGCCAGAAGTCCCCCGAGGAGCAGGCCGAGAAATGACAGCAGGAGCACAACATGCAGCAGGAGCGTGGCCAGCGCAAAATTCACCGTTCGAGCTTGATAGAGAAGCCCGATGACCTCCACAAGCCCGGTAACACAGCCAGCTAAGAAGAATGCCCACAAGTCAAACATGGCGTCGGATGATACGCTAAACCCTCCCTGGAAATCAAACCAAAGTCACGCGAGAGGGGATAATTGACAACCGCCCCGCCCCTGCTAGCGTGGCAACATAGGGACAGGTTTGCCATCCCAAGGGAGGAACTATGCGCAGCGGCAGCTTAACCGGCCTACGATACCCACTTTTCCTGTGGATCGCAGGAGCACCCACCGTTTCGTGGATCCTCCTGGCGGTAGCGCTCCCTGAACACCAACTCCCCATCTTTGTCATCGGCGCCTTCGTAACCCTGGTCCTCTCTTACCTCATCACACAACGAATCAGTCGCCCCATCGCCACGATCATCCACACAGCACGACGACAGGCGCAGGGAGACATCGGCGCCAGATGCCCGGAAGCGGGGAGTCAGGAGTTGGCAGCGCTGGGACAGGCGTTCAACCGCCTGGCTGAAGCGCTGCAACGAGAGCTTGTGGCCCAACAAGGGGAAAAGCAGCTCATCGAGACCATCGTCTCCTCCCGCAGCTTTGAGCAATTCTGGTCTTCCCTCCTGGAACAAATGACAACTCTCACGGGGAGCGTCCTGGGCACCTGCTATGTGCGAGACAAAGGATATGATGAGGCGGAACGGTTCAGACCGGTGGCCTCAGTTGGGGTGAACACAGAGATGCTTCGGGAGTTCGATAGCGAAGGGTTGGAAGGCCAGTTCGGCGTCCCCGTCTTGACCCGCAAGCCGACCCACACCAAAGACATCCCCCCGACACCGCCTTCCGCTTCTCAACCATCCTGGGTGACGCACCCATCAGTGAACTGTTGACCCTCCCAATCCTCATCGACGGAGAGGTCGACAGCATCGTCGTGTTGGGCTCCTTCGCACCCCTGTCCGAGCAGGCCCTGGACATCGTCGAACGAACCTGGCAGGTGGTCACCACAGTGGTGGCCAACTTCAAGATGAACGAAGAAACACGACAACTCGCCGAGAAACTCAGGCGAACCAACGAGCGAAGAAAATCCCAGGCCGAGGCCCTCACCCTCGCTTTGGAGCGGCAGAACATTGAGTTGGACCTCCAGAAGGGGCAGGTGGAACAATCCAACCGGCTCAAGAGCGAGTTCCTGGCCAACATGAGCCACGAACTGCGCACCCCGTTGAATTCCATCCTCTCACTGTCCAGAGTCCTCCTGCGTAAAGAAGGGATCGGGGCAGACAAGGAGAATCTGGAGTTCCTGGAGATCATCGAACGAAACGGCCGGCGACTGCTGACCCTCATCACCGACATCTTCGAACTGGCGAAACTGGAAGCCGGCACCCTGGAAGCCCGACCTAGACTGTTCAACGTCCCCGACGTTGCCCAGTCCGTGGTGGAGAGGAAGGCCTCGGAAGCTCAGAAGAAAGGATTGAACCTGAAAACAGAGTTCGATCCAGACCTCCCGGGAATTGTCTCCGATCCAGAACGCATCGGACGAGTTCTCGAGTGCCTCGTGGACAACGCCATCAAGTTCACCAACCAGGGAGACATCATCGTGGCTTCCAGAGTCGCCGAACACCGACTCGTCATCGACGTCATCGACACAGGGGTGGGGATCCCCAACGAGGAACTATCGACCATCTTCGACGCATTCCAACAAGGGGACTCCACCGCTTCCAAACACTACGAAGGAACGGGGCTGGGCCTCGCCATCGTGGCCAAGACCATGAAACTCCTGGCCGGAACTGTGGAGGTCATGAGCATCCCCGACAGCGGCAGTCGATTCAGGCTGCGCCTCCCCCTGGAGTGGGGAGCACCAACCCCCGGCCACGGGCTCTTTGAGCGTCATTCACATGTTACCAGCGACACCGCTTCCGCCGATTTCGTAGACTGGGGAGAAGTGGATATTGGGCTCAGTGAGGAGGTCACCCGCCCAGCTCCAGGAGAAGATGAGGCCCTGGAGTCGCCCAGAACCACGCCCCCTGAACTTCCCCCAAAGCCGAAGGAATACACCGAGGATGATGCCCCCTATCGCCCCCTGATCCTCCTCGTGGAAGACGACCCGGACAATCGGTTCACCGTCAGGGCCATCCTGGGTGATTCGTACCGCCTCATCGAAGCTTCCGACGGACATCTCGCAATTGATATGGCGCTGGACCGGCGACCTGACCTTGTCCTCCTCGACATCACCCTGCCGGGAATGGACGGCGTCCAGGTCGCTCGAATCCTGAAGGGCGACGCCCGCACCAGCGCCATCCCCATCATCGCTCTGAGCGGACAAGACAAGGATGAAGCAAGAAAGCAGATGGAGCAGGCCGGAAGCGACGACTTCTTGGCCAAGCCCATCGAAGTCGATACACTTCGAGAAAGGATTGAACACTGGCTCCCCGCTGACGTGAGGTCAAATGCCTAGAATCCTGGCCATCGACGACAAGCCTGACAATCTCATCGCACTCTCAGCCGTGCTGCGGAATCTCCTCCCGGGTGCCAAAGTCATGACCGAACTCTCCGGCAAGCGAGGGATTGAGACAGCCCTTCGAGAACGCCCGGACTGCATCCTCCTCGATGTTCGAATGCCGGGAATGGACGGTTACGAAGTGTGCAAGATCCTCAAGGACCGATCTGAACCCACCCGCAATATTCCCGTGATCATGGTCACCGCCATCGACACCGACTCGGCACACCGAATTCGGGGACTGGAAGCCGGAGCCGACGCCTTCCTCACGAAGCCTTTCAACGAATACGAGTTGGTGGCACAGGTCAACGTCGCACTAAGAATCAAACGAGCCGAAGACGAACTGCGCAAAGAAAAGGAGCGCCTCCAGGATGCCGTGATCCAACGCACGTCAGATCTGCGCCACAGCTACCGACACATTCGACGGATCCTCGACGGCACCATCAACACCATCTCCGCCATGGTGGAAGCCAGAGACCCCTTCACGGCAGGACATCAACGGGGAGTCGCCGAACTCGCCAGCGCCATCGCCGACCAGATGAATCACTCCGTCGCCATTCAAGAACGACTCATCATCGCAGGCCTTCTCCACGACACCGGAAAGATCTCGGTACCCTCCGAGATCCTTGCTAAACCAGGCAACCTGCACCCGTCGGAGATGGCCATCGTGCGGACTCACGCCGAGGCTGGGGCGGAGATTCTCAGACGAATCCCCTTCGACTGGCCCCTCGTCGATATCGTTCGACAGCACCACGAACGATGCGATGGAAGTGGTTACCCGGACGGGCTCACCAGCGACCGGATTCGACCCGAAAGCCGCATCCTGGCCGTAGCAGACGTCGTCGAAGCGATGTCCTCACACCGACCCTATCGGCCGGCCAGGGGAACCGAACTTGCCCTGGATGAGATCATGCAAAACAGCGGAAAACTTTACGACAAGGATGTCGTCGACGCCACTGTGGCTCTTTTTCACGAAGGACGGTTCGAATTCGGACAGCGCACCTTCGAAGAAGGGTACATCCAGGACATTGAAGCCTGGTCACGCTCCATGGGTCAATTGGATAGTTGAGCTCGAAATCCCGCCAGGTGCCCGTATCCCGTAAACGCCACATCGCCATACACCCAGACGCCAACAGGGGAAGAGCCCTTCAGGCCGTGGTAGCCGGACGCCACCTCGAGGTATCCGACCTCGAAGCTCCCTGAAGCCACCGGTTCAAACTGCGCATCCGCCACAACCGACCCATCCAACCAAACCGTGGCCCCTGCAGGTCGAACCACCACCAGGGTGTGCTCGGTGAACTCCGACGACAACATCACGGCAACTTCCACGCCATACTGCGAAGTCGGGAGGCCGTGAACCTGAGAGGGGTCCCCCACGTCGGCTCCAGCACACTCGCCACCCTGGAGGAACTGCATCACCATCACCAAATGAGTCGCAGTCAATTCAAAGCTCCCCTGATGATACCCGAACGCCACTTCTCCGGCCCCCAATGTGACTCCGGACAATCCAGGAACCGGCGGGTTCGTCACAATGGTCGTTCCATGCGTCATGGAAATGACCTGCCACAGATCCTTGTCCGTGGCACTGCGCAAAGGAGACCCGGCGCAGACATAGCTGGCCCCCAACCACAGGCGCGGGAGAAGCTGCTCTTCCAGGTGATCTGCACAGCAACTGGTCTCCGAATCCTCGCAAACCGCTGCCTCTTCGTGTCCTCCAAACACCGCCACCGGCTGGGTAGCCACCACAAACGACCCCGAAAGGTCGTGTTGGTTGGGCATGTCATGACCGTTTCCCTGGATCTGGAGGGTCTCGTATTGGGCCAACTCGAATTCGTAGGCAGTGCCCGGAGTCAAGCCGGATGGATAGCCCTCAAGGGGCTCTGTAGACGCAGAAATCGTTACCGTCACCGTCGTGGTGCCCGGCTTTGCCGCAGTCACAGAGAAATAGCCCAAGAATGGTTCAAAGTCAAAGCCGGGCGCGGTAAACGTCGGAAGGCTCGGCCGGGTGGACACGAGATACTCCGTCCCCAGCGAGGACACCGGCAACAACATCGAGGAGTCGCTGGCAAATGCCGCAGGGCTGGCCGGGTTGATCTGCACCACAGAGATGGGAGCCGAGCTTGAAACCCGGAAATGATCCGAGAACACTCCGCTTCCGTCCAGCCCGCCGGACGCCAAGGCAACTGTGGCTCCTGACTCGGCAGGAACCAGAAGCGACTGGGACGTCTCTGTGCCGCTCATCGCAGTGGTCACAACCACTTGGGCATCGAGGGGCCCCGGGTTGGCAATCAGCAGCGCCGATGGGGCCTGGCTGGGCATCGGATCGGCGTAGG
>CALFHQ010000852.1 GCA_937876385.1 uncultured Pseudomonadota bacterium | reverse complement strand
CCTCGGGACGGTATCCAACACCGCCTATGTGCGACCGCACTTCGAGTTTGACCTCATCCCCACCGAGAAGAACGCCTTTGGCGGAAGCATCGCAGCCCTCTACGGCCTCACCATGGACCCGGCAGCGTACGCAGGCAACTCTCGAAACCTCGGCCTCGAACTGGAAGCGTCCATCTTCTACGAAGAAACCAACAATTTCCTCGCTTCCGTCGGGTTTGGCGTATTCCTCCCTCTGGCAGCGCTGGACCGCCCCGAAGATTACCTCGTGGACGGATTGCCCGGCAAAAACGCCGTGTGGGCATGGACCCTCCAGGGAAACTTTGCGTTCATGTTCTAAACCACCTCCCCATCGCCCCACCAATCCCCCTCTCTTCCCCCTCTTGCAGGCTCCTCTCCCTCCTGCAAACTTGTTCCTCATAACGGTACACGCTATACTCAGCCGTATTGCGGTGGTTGGGAACCATAGATCCATCCCCAGTCCAGCCCCCCGGCAACAATGACCGTCGAGGAAGACATGAGACTACGCATCATCTCCGGTATTTTGCTCGCACTCGTATGCACGCAACCGGCACTAGGCGCCCCGGACATCACCGGCGACGTCTCCGTCACCGTGACCCCCGTCCAGGACCAGGGAAAAGTGGAGTTCGATATCAACATCACCAATCAGGGAGATGCCGATTGCGGGTCCAACTGGTGGGTTGACTTCTGGCCCGTGTATCCCTGCGCCTGCGACGTGCCACCCTGGGTCTGCAATCAGGCGACGGACGTCCACTGGGAGTTTGGAGCCGGAGAACTGGGAGCGGGGGATACCTTCAGCCAGCAAGCCATCAAGTTCCTCCCCCCCTCGGCACAACCCTATCGATACATGCTCGCAGTGGACTCCTGGATCGACTCCCAAGGCTTCTGCGCTGAGAGCACCGATGACAACAACTTCATCTGTGGTGAGTTCGTCGTCGATGACGAAATCGACGGACCCGACCTTGTCATCTCAGACTGCAAGGTGGAACCCGACCCCGACTCCCCTTCCAACATGATCTATTCGGCCCGAGTCTCCAACGAGGGGGGAGCTTCCACCATCCACGCCACCTCGGTGGAGTTCTTCGTGGACTCCGAAGAGGGAGACTGTGAAGGCTTCTTCGGTATCCTCGGTGATACCTGGGCCGATGTGCCGGCGGGGCTTCCAGCAGGACAGTTCGTGGATGTCAGCTCCCACAGCTTCGGTCCCCTTCCCGGAGGGGAGTACCTGGCTTTGGGGGTCGTCAACTCCAGTCTCACAGCCACCGAGTACGACGTAGACAACAACTGCTGCCAGGTGGAATACGCAGCCAGCGACAGACCCGACCTCGTTCTCGATGAGTTCAATGTCGTCATGGCCGGAAACGTGGCCGTCTACCAAGGAATCGTTTCGAACCAGGGCTATCGGGATATTGAACCCGGGGAGCAATTCAAAATCTGTGTCTACTTTGATGAAGCCGAACAACCGGCCATCTGCGAAACCCCCGATGTCGAAGGAGGGGGGGGATTGGTAATCTCTGCCGACGAAGGGCTCCCAATTGGCCAAACCCTCGAATTCGGCAAGTCCCGCCCAGGACTCGGCAACGGAGTCTACGAAGCGTGGGCGCAGGTGGACTGCGACTGCGAAGTCCTCGAAGTGGACGAAAAGAACAATGTCGCCAAGAAGGAGCTGGTGGTGGATATTCCCGGGCCGGATCTCCAGGTGAAAGTCTTCGCCGGCAACCAGGTCGTGAAAAACGGAAAGTCCGAAGTTCGCTATGTTGTGGTGGTCACCAATGCGGGAACAGACCCCGTGGAGTCCTCTTTCGATATCGACCTCTTCTATGACATGGATACCCCTCCGTCTGAAGACGAACTGGGGTCGGAGGGGCTCTACGCACAAGGCCCCCCGCTGGCCCCTGGAGAGTTCTATCAACACGAATTCGTCTGGTCCGAAGTGGAGGGAGTCCCCGCCGGAACCTACCAGTCCTGGGTGGTCCTCGATATCGTGAACCTCGTCTTCGAGGTGAGCGAAGCCAACAACGTCAAGGCCGCCGAAGTCAAGGTGGGAGAGGTCTCCGACGAAGGGGTGAACCTGGCCATCGAGGAGTTCAGCGCAAAAGTCTATGGCAACAACATCAGCTATCGGGTGGTGGTTCGAAATACCAGTTCGGAGGACATCACCAAACCCTTCAACATCGACCTGTTCGAGGACAGAGAGACCCAGCCCGGCTTTAGCGACCTCGGGGACCAGCGTCAGGAAGTGACCCTCCTTCGAGCCGGAGAATCCAAGGAATGGGAGCCCGAAGGAAAGGGGATCCCCGATGGGGAGTACCTATCCTACGTTGTCGTCGATACCGGCAACCTCATCACCGAGTCCAACGAAGCCGACAACATCGCCGGACCCAGAATCGCCAAGGTTTGCAGCACCTGCGACGCCTGCGCCGACGGCCAGTACCTGAAGTCCGAATGCGTCTGCGGAGAAGAGACCGTCTGGAACGGCTTCTGCTGCGGCGGAGAATGGTACGCCGTGGGGTGCCCCAGCCTCGTCGAGGAAACCGATGATGTCCTCTCTTCCGACTCCTCCGTCATCGAATTCGACCCCCCCTTCCAGGGAGGAAACGACGGCTGCGGCTGCCGAATCGAAGGACCCAAATCGCCCACCCTGGGTTCCGGTCTCCTCCTCCTTCTGGCTCTCGTTCTCTTTGCCTTCTTGCGAAGAGCCCAGAGCACCTGCCAACCTCCGAAAACTCTCTAAACAGAATCTTGTTGATTCACAATCAAACAGGGTCAGCTTGGGCAGTGAGC
>CALFHQ010000851.1 GCA_937876385.1 uncultured Pseudomonadota bacterium | reverse complement strand
CTCCTTTCGGATGTGGGCTCACTGGAAATGCGTCGTGCACGACGAATCAGCGAGGCCATGCAATACCTGGCGGCAACGGGGCGACTTTCGCAACAGGAAGTGACCGAATTGGTCGCAAACCTGGCGTCTCTGGCCCACAACCGTGGAGCAGAGGAGGCGCAGCGGCAATACGCCCAATTGCTGACCCTGCTTGAGAAGGATGAAACCCTGGTGGAGGAACTGACCCGTTTGGCTTCCCTTCCGGGGAACAGCTATCGTTGGAAAGTCAGATTGGCGTTCCAGCGCGCCGAGTCGGGGCGTTTCAAGGAAGCTCTGGAGACCATCGAAGGGGTCAAGGCTCCGGGGGCTCTGGGAGCCGACGTCTTGTTCGCCGTGGCCAACTGGCGCCTCCTCGCCGGAGACCAGGCTGGGTACGAGAAGGCTCTCCAGGACGCGTACAGAGGGATGACCGAATACGACATCCAGAGAACCATCCAGGCGGACTGGAACCGAAGACAGAGCCGAGGAGCCGACGAGGCCAGCAAGAAGATATCGGAAGATCTGCGCATTCGCTTCCGGGTGCTCTTTGAGAAATCGGCGTATGGCTCTTCCTATACATGGCTGCTTCAGCAGTTCTACTCGGATTCCAGGGACCCCAAGCTGCTGGGTGCCGTTGCCAGAGGGCTGAGCAAGCAGAGTCCCGCCAGCGCCTATCCCACCATTGCCAACCTCCGTTACAGCATGGAGCAGGTGTTTGAGGAGGCCACCGTGGATGGCCTAATTGCGACCTTGAAGGAGGCTCGGCGAGATGCTGAGACCGCTTGGGAGAGGAGACTCGTCGACCTCTTCATGGTCCTCGTTGAGTTCCGAGTTGCCCAGATGGCGTCGGGAAAGAACCCGCATTTTGAGCTCGCTCGACAGGGGCTGGAACGAATCCTGATGAGTCCCCTGCTGGAAGGGGAAGCTCCCCAGTTGGCATTCTTCGTGGAGAGTCTCCCCAACGACCCGACATTGAAAGAGATTCGAGAGAAGCTTCTGCGTCACTGCTACGACCGAGCACAAGGGAAAGCCGCTGAAGTCGTGGCCGTTGGGTGCTCCTGGGCCGCGTTCCTGAGGAGTACCGACCGCCGAGAGGAGGCCACCGAACTCCTCATCAAGGTTTCCAACCTGGCTCTAGAGAGAATTCACGAAGACAAGGTGGATGCCGCTCATGCGATTCAGCTCCTTGTCAGCTACTCCATCGAAGGGGGCAAGTGGAAAGCGGCGGAGAAGTGGCTCGTTAAGGCGCAACTTCGACGGAATCTTCCGGCGTCCGTGAGACAGACCCTCGACGTTCAACTGTTCTCCCTCTACATCCAGGGGCTCTCCTCACGGGCGGAGTTTGTCCGAGGCACGGGGGCCACTCTGTACGCCTCCCTGGAACAAGAGGTGAGAAAGCACATCGAATCCGCTCGTCCCGAATTCCAGAGCCAGTTCATGGGGCAGTACGCTGGCCTCATGCTATCCGCCAGAAATGTGGGGATTCCGGCAGCGGCGACGGACGCCATCGCATTTTCGAAGTCTCCCTTCTGGAAGAAGGCGGAGAACAATTCCAACTACTTCGCGGGGTTCGTCGCTTCATTCGCCAATGCCCTCTGGTCCACCGCAGGGTGTGAGGCGGTCTTGGAGTTTGCTGCGACACGGCTCGAGGAGGAACCCGATTGGGGGAAATGGAGCTACTCCGGACTTTGGGACTACCTGGGCTACCAGATGGGTTCGTGGATTCGGTCCTGCACTATGGAGCCCGCCCTGGAGAAGCGAATCCTTGCCGTCACATTGGACGCCATCGCCCGGGACATCAAGGTCCGAGGAGCAGTGAGCAGCCAGTTCTACCACAAGAGCAATTCATGGTTCTGGGGCAAGCACTCCGCAGACTTTGCGGCCGCTGCCCTGAAGGTCGCCAGAGAGTCCAAAGACAACGGGGCCATTCAGGTCGCTGTGGCCACCTATCTCTGGGATGGGCTCGACCGTCGAAACGATGCCATTGAAGTGATGCAGTCGGCCCGACGTCGAGGAGTCCTGGACGGGGCCAACGCCGAGCTGCTGCTCTCCTGGTTGGAGCAAGCCGGCCTCTGGAAGGAAGCGGTGACGTTGGCCGGAGACTTGGTGAAGGCCACGCCGGCCAATCTGGGTCGAAGAACACGACTGGCCTCCGACCTATGGCAAGCGGGACAAAGAGCCGCTGCCAGGCGAACTCTCAAGGATGCCCGTGCCATGCTTGAGCGGCGCGGGGCAGTGAACCACTACGAATGGTTCGAGTTGGGCTCTGCCGCCGTAACACTGGAGCTGTGGCAAGACGGCGCAGTGTACATCCAGAAGGCCGTTGATGCCCTTCGCAATCAACCGGGAACTCCCGACGGGCAAGTCCTGCAGCGCTACTACCTCCCACTCTCCCAGGCGCTTTCTCGCTCAGGGAAAGACGACGAGGCAGTGGAAGCAGCGGCAAACGCAGTGGTGGTTTCGGCAGGCTGGTTCGACAAGCGCCAGCAGGCCATGAACAACCTCGTGGAAATCCTCAGTCATGTCAGAAAGCCCGCCAGAATGGTAAAGCAACTGGCGCAAGAGGAGGCAAAAAGCGGCATGGTCAACCCCACGGTGCACTTCGCTCTGGCCCGCATGTTCAAGAACTCCAAGAAGGCCGAGGAGGCCAACGAGCACTTCAAGAAGGCGCTGGAAGTCACCCCCTGGGATAGTGAGATCCGGTTGACCTGGGCGAACTACCTGTTGGAACAGGGAGAAAAAAAGGTCGCCTTGCACCTCCTGGAGCAGGCAGTTCTCGATGGCTATCCAGCTCCTATTGTGTATCAGACCTTGGAGCATCTCTACCAAGAGATGGACCGGCCAAGGGATGCCGAGCGAGCCCGCAGCGCCATTATCGAGCGAGTTCCCGATGACCCGGCCGGGTACAAGATCCTCGGCGCTGCCTACGAAGCCTCCGGGCAGTGGCCAAAGGCCTACGAGTATTGGAAGAAGGCAGTCAAGTTCAACGACATGGATCGAGCAAGCCACGTCGGCTTGGCCAGAGCGGCCCTACAAACCGGCCACTTCGAGGAAGCAAGCCGACAGTGGGAGATTCTTCTCCTCAGCGGCCGCTGGCCAAACGCCGCTGCCAGCCCGCCCGCACCCAATGGACAACAAGATTTTATCTACTTCCAGTTTTGAGCCGCGGGTCTTTTTGGGGGCAAGTGGCGTCTGGACGGAGTGGACCCACTGGACCCACTGGACGAGGGGCCATCTGATTCGTCGACCAGGGTTGGCTCGGGGTCCAGATTGTCCAGACGCCACTCGGTTTTTGATCCGACCCTGGGCCGCCGCACTGAAGGTGCTGGCAGCCCGCAGGCTGAAGGCCTGCTGGTAGAGTAGCCTGGGTGTGACGGGCGCCCCAGCGGACCCGGCACCCCAGGAAGGATTGTCCCCAAAAATGATTTCGGCGGGCTGTAGGTCCGCCAGTTGGGGCGTTG
>CALFHQ010000850.1 GCA_937876385.1 uncultured Pseudomonadota bacterium | reverse complement strand
CCCTCTATCCCTACGAACTGGTGACCTACGGAGAGACCGGGCAGGTGTGCCAAAACTGGCTCCAGTACCGCCTCATCAAGAAGTACCTCGAGGAACTCACCACCGAGCAGACCTTGGTCCTCTACTCCGGACACCCGCTGGGCCTCTTTCGCTCCCACCCTGAAGCTCCTAGAGTGATCCTCACCAACGGCCTCATGGTAGGCATGTTCGACAACCAGCGTGATTTCAATGTGGCGGCCCAGATGGGGGTGGCCAACTATGGGCAAATGACCGCCGGGGGATGGATGTACATCGGTCCCCAGGGAATCGTCCACGGAACCTTCAACACGTTGCTAAACGCCGGACGGTTGAAGTTGGGACTCGCCGACTCCGAGGACCTCAGAGGGAAGCTCTTTGTCTCCTCCGGGTTGGGGGGGATGAGCGGTGCCCAACCCAAAGCCGTGGAGATAGCAAACGGCGTCGGCATCATCGCCGAAGTAGACCCCTCTCGAATCGAGACCCGCTACGCACAGGGGTGGGTGAATCGAGTCTCCCGGGACCCCGGGGAGTGCTTCCGCATCGCCCGGGAGTACCAGAAGTCGGGCAAACCGATTTCCATCGCCTACGAAGGAAACATCGTCGACCTGTTGCAGTTTGCCGTAGACAACAGCGAGCCCATCGACCTGCTGTCCGACCAGACCTCCTGCCACGCCGTGTACGAGGGAGGCTACTGCCCCCAGGGTGTAACCTTTAAAGAGCGCACCCGCCTCCTCGACGAGGAGCGAGAACGCTTCACCCGGTTGGTGGATCAAACCTTAGCAACCCACTATTCCCTCGTCCAGAGGTTGGCAGCGTCTGGAACGTACTTCTTCGACTACGGCAACTCCTTCATGAAGGCGGTGTTCGACGCCGGGGTCACCGAGATTTCCGCCAACGGGGTGGACGACAAGGAGGGATTCGTCTTTCCCAGTTACGTGGAAGACATCATGGGACCGATGCTCTTTGATTACGGCTACGGCCCCTTTCGATGGGTCTGCCTGTCCGGGAAGCATGAAGACCTCCAGAAAACCGATCAAGCAG
>CALFHQ010000849.1 GCA_937876385.1 uncultured Pseudomonadota bacterium | reverse complement strand
GAGCTCTTCCGGGCTTTGACCCGAGACCCCGTTCTTCATGGTGCTACAGCTCGAAGACGTTGAAGTAGTAGTCGATTTCTCGAGCAGCGGACTGCGGGCTGTCGGACCCATGCACCGCATTCTCACCGAGGGAATCGGCGTAGAGCTTTCGAATGGTCCCCTCTTCGGCGTTGGCCGGATTGGTAGCGCCCATGAGCTTTCTGTTGTCGGCGATGGCGTTTTCCTTTTCCAGCACCAGGATGTAAATGGGACCCGAAGTCATGAACTCTACGAGGCCCGCAAAGAAGGGCTTCCCGTCGTGCTCCTTGTAGAACCCTTCGGCCTGACTGGTGGTGAGGTGCTTCCTCTTTATCTGGACGATTTCAAAACCGGCGTCTTCCCACATGGAGATGATCTTTCCGGCGACATGTTTCTTGACTGCGTTGGGCTTGATCATGGTCAGAGTTCGTTCGTTCATGCTCTTCAAGACTCCTGATTTTCTTGGTTGAGTGACTGCAGACAAAAACCTATTTCATGGCCTCTTTCATCGTTCGTCCGATATCGGCTGGGGTGGGCGCAACCGCAATTCCCGCGGCTTCCAAGGCAGCAATCTTGTCCTTGGCGGTTCCCTTTCCGCCGGTAATCACGGCGCCTGCGTGCCCCATTCGGCGACTCTTTGGCGCTGTCTTTCCGGCGATGAAGGCGGTGACCGGTTTGGTGACGTGCTTCTTGATGTATTCGGCAGCAAGCTCTTCCTGGTTTCCGCCGATTTCTCCGATGAGGACGATCCCCTCGGTTTCGGGATCGGCTTCGAATTCAGCCAACAGTTCGATGAAGTTGTACCCGATGATGGGGTCTCCACCGATTCCCATGGCAGCGCTCTGTCCCAAGCCCAACTCGGTAAGCTGAGCCACCGCCTCGTAGGTGAGGGTACCGCTTCTCGAAATGACCCCGATGGGGCCTGGAGTAAACACCATGTCGGGGAGGATGCCCACTTTGACTCGGGGACCCGGAGCCAGAATCCCCGGAGTGTTGGGCCCCAGCAGTCGAGTGTCCTTTTGAGCCAGAATGCGCTTGACCCTGAGCATGTCCAAGACGGGGATGCCTTCGGTCAGACAGACTACCAGGTCCACACCGCCGTCGGCTGCTTCCAGGATGGCGTCGGCTGCAAAGGGGGCGGGGACGAAGATGAGGCTCACGTTGCAGCCGGTGTTGGCAACAGCAGAACCTACGGAATCGAACACGGCGACCCCGTCCACGGTATCTCCCCCGCGACCCGGTGTCACTCCGGCAACGATCTGAGTGCCGTAGGCTTGCATGAGTGGGAGGTGGAATCGGGCCGCCTTGCCGGTGATTCCCTGGATGACGACTCGAGTGTCTTTGGAAACGAGAATGGCCATAGAATTCTCCTCAGTTGCCCTTGCCGGGTTTCTTGCATGCTTCTACGATAAGTCGAGCGCCGTCCCGCATGTCCTTTGCGGTGATGATGGGGAGGCCGCTGTCTTCCAACAGCTTCAACCCGGCGTCACGCTGGTTGCCCTCCAACCGAACCACAAGGGGAATTTCCAGCTTGACCTGCCCCAGCGCTTCCACCAGCCCCCGGGCCACCACATCACAGCGGACAATGCCCCCGAAGACGTTGACGAAGATTCCGTCCACCTTGTCTTTGAGCATGATCTCAAAGCTTCGAGCGACGTTGTCCGTGGTGGCGGTGCCGCCGATATCCAGGAAGTTGGCGGGATCCCCTCCCAACTCCTTGATGATGTCCATGGTGGCCATGGCGAGCCCTGCCCCGTTTACCAGACAGCCGATGTTTCCGTCGAGGCTCACATAGCTCAGTCGAGCTTCCGCCGCTTCCACTTCCGAGGGCTCCTCCTGGGAGAGGTCCTGCAACTGGATGAGGTCGGGATTGCGATACAACGCGTTGTCGTCAAAGGTGACCTTCGCATCCAGCGCAAGCCACTGCCCCTGTTTGGTGACCACCAACGGGTTCACCTCGATGAGGGAGCAATCCTTCTCCATGAACAGCGCATACAGCTTCTTGACGATGGCCGAGAAAGGCACCAGAAGATCGGGACGAAGGCCCATCTCAACCCCGAGATCGCGCCCGATGTGGGAGCGGTACCCGATAAGAGGATTCACGGTAAAAGTGTGGATCTTCTCGGGCTGCGTTCGAGCCACCTCCTCGATCTCCATCCCCCCTTCCGTGGAAGCCATGATGGATATGCCGGCGTGCTCCCGGTCGACGATGAGGGCGAGGTAGAACTCGGATTCTATGTCCACCCCCTGTTCGATGAGGACTCTGCTTACCGGTTTGCCTCGATCCCCTGTCTGGATGGTGTGCAGGGTGCCGCCGAGGATCGAGTCGGCGATGTCCAGGGCAACCTTCGGGTTGGGTGCCACTTGGACCCCTTTTCCCACGACCTTCCCATCCACTTGAACCGAGCCCTTGCCTCGGCCGCCGGCGTGAACCTGGGCCTTCACGACCCAGACGCCAGGGGTGAGGTCGTTTCCCACTGGGCCCAACTCGTCGGGGTCTTCGACGACATAGGATTTGGCAACGGGGACGCCGAATTGGCGAAAGAGAGCTTTAGCCTGGTATTCGTGAATCTTCATTTTTCCTCCAACGCTGGAAACAACATCAAGGTAGAACCGACAGGTCCAAAAGTCAACCGTTGGCACCGGCGCCTCAAGGGTGGCGGTTTGTGGCGCATCTCCGCTTGATTACTAGCGCAAATCCGATATACTTCCCCGCAACGGGATCGGTTTGCAGTCGACCCGGGAACTGTGGGAAACGACTTGATGGAGGCATCAGATGAATTGGCGAATCGTGCTCGTTGGAATCCTGGTCGCAACTTTCGCCGCTTGTAGCGGGGGAAGTAGCGAACCCAAGGACGTGTTGGATACTGTGGGGGATGGGTCGTCTGATTCCTCTGACGCGATTACAGATCTCGCCATTGACGAAGTGGAAGAGATTGTTCCCGATATCAAGCCCGACGAGACCGTCGACCTGGAAATCACCGATGTCGTCGAAGACACCGATACGTTGGATATTCCCAAGGACGACAAGCCGTTGGACACAAAGAACTGTCCGGCCGATTGCGACGATGGAAACGATTGTACCTACGACCACTGCGTCGAAGGAACAGGATGTATCCACGACCCCATCCCCAACTGCTGCCCGGGCCAGATGGCTTTCCAGGCCAACTTCGACGGCGTCGACCCCTTTGCTGGGTATGAAGTCGCCGTGGCCGTCCCGCCTTACAGCGACGACCCGGGCTTGGACAGCGTCTCCTGGGATGTTACCACCGAGAAATCCCACTCTCCTGGAGGTTCGTTGTACTTTGGTGACGCCGAGCGAATGAACTATGACAACGGCCACCGAGTGGCCGCCTCCGTCACCACCCCTGCGTTCACGTTGGATGCCGACCGAATTTACACCCTCGCCTTCTGGGTGTTCCTCGGTGTGGAAGAGGGGGTATACTCCGACTACCTGACCGTGTACGCGGTTCTCGACGGCGTCTCCTACCCCGTTTGGAGCAAGTCCAACGACGCCGTGGACAAGTGGATTCAAATCTACGTCGACTTGACCCCATATGCTGGAAACGACATCCAACTCAAGTTCTACTTCGACTCCAACAACGAGAAGGAGAACTCCACCGAGGGAATCTTCATCGACGACATCGCCGTGACTCGAGACTGCGAAGCGGTGAACCAATGCACCAGCATCGCCCAGTGCGACGATGGGAACCCCTGCACGGCGGAAGCCTGCACGGGGGGCGTTTGCACCTGGACTCT
>CALFHQ010000848.1 GCA_937876385.1 uncultured Pseudomonadota bacterium | reverse complement strand
CCATGAAGGTCTACTACACGTCGTTGACGGAGAAAGAGATCCTGCAACTGGCTCGGTTTCAGGAGACCACTCATAAGGCTACCGGGGAGATTCGGTTCGTTCCCTGGAGCGGTGAGCAACTCCAGAAGGCGGCTCAAGAGCGTGGCCCTCTGCGCAGCAAGAAGCTGGGTCGCATTTACATGACCGAGGAGCTGCTGAAGGGGATGAACTGCAAGGCGGAACTGCCCTATTCCTTCGGCATCACCGAGTAAGAGGGCTGACTCGCAGGAGACCTTCGCAACCAGACTGTGTTCCGAGGAGGAGAGATGCAAGCGCACAAGACTCGAAGTTGGAGAAAGCTGCAGGACCACCACAAGATCTTGGCTCCCGTCCACATGAGAGACCTGTTTGATCAGGATACCCATCGTTTCGAGGGCTTCTCTCTTCGCCTCGACGACCTCTTGTTTGATTTCTCCAAGAACCGGATTACCCCGGAGACCATGGAGCTGCTGCGTGCACTGGCAGAAGAAATGGGGGTCGTGGAGGCCCGGGATGCCATGTTCTCGGGGCGCCCCATCAACGTCACCGAAGGGCGCAGAGTGCTCCATGTGGCCCTGCGAACGCCCCCGGACAAGCTGGGTGAGATTGCGGGGGTCGAAGGGGTGGAAGAGATCCCGGTGGTGTTGGAGCAGATGCGGAGGTTCGTTTCCAAGCTTCATGCCGGTGAGTGGAAAGGGGCAACTGGAAAGCCTCTGACTCAGATTGTGAACATCGGCATCGGGGGCTCCGACCTGGGGCCCGTGATGGTCACCGAGGCCCTCCGTCCCTACTGGAAAATGGGGATGCAGGCTCACTTTGTTTCCAATGTTGATGGAACGCACATCGCCGAAACCTTGAAGCGTATCGACGCCGAGGAGACCCTCTTCATCGTGGCCTCAAAGACGTTTACCACCCAGGAGACGCTGACCAACGCGCACACGGCCAGGAAATGGCTTGTGGAGCGTCTGGGAGGCGAAGAGGCGGTGAGTCGCCACTTTGTGGCGGTGTCCACCAACGAGAAGGCCGTGACGGAATTCGGTATCTTGCCGGAGAACATGTTTCGGTTCTGGGATTGGGTTGGAGGGCGGTACTCCCTCTGGTCCTCCATCGGCCTCTCCATTGCCTGTACCATCGGCATGGAACACTTCGACGCCTTGCGGGCCGGCGCCCACGACGTGGACGAGCATTTCCGTACCGCCCCACTCCTTGAGAACATCCCGGTGGTCATGGCGCTGTTGGGAATCTGGTATCGCAACTTCTTTGGCTTCGGTTCCACAGCAGTGCTCCCGTACGACCAGTACCTGCACCGTTTCCCCGCCTATCTCCAGCAAGCTGACATGGAATCCAACGGGAAGTCAGTGACTCTCACCGGAGAAGCGATTCTGGGTTACGATACCGGTGCCGTCGTCTGGGGGGAGCCGGGAACCAACGGGCAACACGCGTTCTATCAACTCCTTCACCAGGGAACGACGGTGGTTCCATCAGATTTCCTCGCTCCTGCAGTGAGTCACAACCCCGTGGGTGACCATCACGAGAAGTTGCTGGCCAATTTCCTGGCGCAAACCGAAGCCCTCATGAAGGGGCGCACCACGACGGAAGCTGAAGAGACGATGCTTGACAGTGGACTGGCCCCTGCAGACGTTGCCCGATTGGCTCCGCACAAGACCTTCGAGGGAAACCGCCCCACCAACACCTTCTTTTTCAAGACCGTAGACCCCAGAACTCTGGGACGGCTGGTGGCTCTCTACGAGCACAAGATCTTCGTTCAGGGAGTTGTCTGGGGGGTGAACAGCTTCGATCAGTGGGGGGTGGAGTTGGGGAAACAGTTGGCTGGGACGATTCTGGCCGAGTTGAAGGAGGACGCTCCCCGACTGGAGGAGCACGATTCATCGACCCGAGGGCTGATGGGACACTACGCTCGGCTCGCC
>CALFHQ010000847.1 GCA_937876385.1 uncultured Pseudomonadota bacterium | reverse complement strand
GGAGGGCCAGCCGATGTCCTATCCCATCATTGCGCCCCCCCCAAAGAGAGGACAAAACCGACGCCAGCGTCACCCCATCGCCACTCCCCGAACGCCAGGCTTTGGTCAGCGCCGTTTCCAACTGCGAGACAGCGCCGAGCTCCTCCAGATACCTCGACGCTCCGACGACGAGGGTGTGGGAACAATCGTAGACAGGCAAGGTGGCCAGGACCTGCGGGGAGGTGAGATTTGCCTCCTCCAGAAAGGCACACTCCAGAACAACAAACAGGTGGGAGGGTTCTCGAGCGACGAGGGGCTTTAGAAAATCGTCTATGGGAATGGCCACGTCCCGGACTTCCTCGACGGGGACGTCCCGGGGAGCCACTGCCACGGTCCGGTCGTCCAGCAGAACGCAGTGAACCGACAGCACCGCAAGAACCGTCGTGGCCGAATCGACCTGGGATGCGAACTGCGCGACCTGTTGTGGAATGGAGCGAACGACGCCGCTTCTCAAGGTATGCAGAGCGCTTCCGACCCGTTGAATCTGGTAAGGCGGTTGGGCTCCCAGGAGGAGACTCCCGAGGCGCTCCAGCTTCTGCTCCGCCCACTGGATGCCGTTCTTGCGCACTTCCCTGGCGTGGGGATGGATATTGGACAGAAGCAACGCCCGCCACAAGACCTTGTTTTGCTCCACCTGAATACCCCCCCGACCGTGCACTTCCACCAAAGCACACTTGTTGAAATTAACACCTCTCTCACCATTCCACTGATGGTAGTCCACCGCATGGGGTGAGTTCAAGGGGATTGGCGTGGTGTCTCCCAGAAGACTCATTGACATATTGGGGGGTTTCGCCGACAATCGGGCCGCTTTTAACGACCGTCGAGTTCAACCAGGCAGGGTCTTGTTGACTCACAATCAAACAGGGTCAGACTGGGCAGTGAGCGCCCCGGAAGCAAGGATGACCCTGTTTATAAGGGGTGCCGATGACTATGTCGTTGGACAGTTTAAAAGGAAAGAAAGTTCATCTCCTGGGTATCGGAGGCATCGGAGTCAGCGCCATTGCGCGATTCCTCAAGGCCCAGGGAGTGGAGGTCAACGGATGCGACGTGCGGGAGTCCACGCTGACCACCGCCCTCCGCTCCGAGGGAATCCGGGTGGACATCGGACATCGGCCCTCCCACGTGGATGAAAACGACGTCATCGTCTACTCCACGGCCATTCCAGCCGAGAACCCGGAGTTCGCCTACGCCAAAGAGCACGCCCGCCTGCTCCTCCATCGCTCCGAGGTGCTCTCCATCATCGTGGACCAGTTCGAATCCGTGGGGGTCACCGGGACCAATGGAAAAGGCACGGTGTCCGCCATGCTCACCTGGATCCTCGAAACCGCCGGGCGTGACCCCTCGTTCTACATTGGTGGACTCAGCCCCAACCTCAAGACCAACGCACGGGTCTCCTCGGGCCCGAACCTCGTCGCCGAGTTGGACGAGAGCGACGGCTCACTGCTGAATATCCATCCAAAATTCGCCGTATTGAACAACCTGGAATTGGACCACCTGAACTACTACAAGTCGCTGGACCACGCAGTAGAGACCCTGCTCGCTTTCTTCCAAAACCTCCCCGAAGGCTCCACCTGCTTCTTCAACGCCGACGACGAAGGAACGCTGAGCGTCGCCCGACAACTGGAGTGCCATTCCAAGGTGTTCTTTGGACGGAACCTGGAAGCAGACGTCCGATACGAACCGCTGGAAACCACCAACACGTTCTCCCGCTTTCGATTGTTTGCCCGAACCGCAGAAGGCGAAACCGAGGTGGGGGTGTTCACCCTCAAGGTTCCCGGCTCCTACAACATGGAAAACGCCGCAGCGGCCTGCGCCGTCGCTTTGACCCTCGGGGTTTCAAGCGAGGCCATCGCCACAGCACTGGAATCGTTCCAGGGACTGAACAACCGCTACACCGTGGTGGAAGCCGCAGGACGCACCCTGGTGAAGGACTATATGTCCCACCCCATGGGAATCCGGAAGGTCCTCGACACAGCACGGTTGGGGAATCCCGGAACCCTCTATGCAGTGTTCAAGCCCTACCGATACACCATGATCAATTACCACGTGGAAAACTATGCCGACGCCTTCTCAAAGTGCGACGAGGTCATCGTCACGGAGATGTGGGAAGCGGGAGAAGATCCCATCCCTGGAGTGGACACGCAGTGGCTGGCGGGACGCATCGCCAAAGCCGGGGTGCGGGTGAAGTACATAAAGGAAATGCCCCCCATCGCCGACTACCTGGCAAAGAGCCAGAAACGGGGAGACTGCGTGGTGTTCTTCGGGGGAAATGACCTGTTTGAAGTTGCCGACGGACTGGCGAAACGATTTGAGGTGGAAGCCGATGCTGAAGGTTGAAGGAGTCGGGTTCAGCGTTCTGGGTCTGGCTAGAACAGGAGTCGCAGCGTCCAACTACCTGGCTCGACACGGAGGGGACGTGCTCGCCTCGGACCCCAAACCCCGTGAGTCTCTCCCCATCGCTGACCTTCACCCGAATGTCACCGTTGTAGACTCCCGTAACGAAGTTCGAGAAGGGGACATTGTCATCATCAGCCCCGGGATTCGCCCAGGCTCCCCCACCTGGAAGCTGGCCCACGAAAAGGGCTCGCAGGTGTGGTCGGATGTCGAGCTGTTCTATCTCTTGAGCCCCGCACCCATCATCGCCATCACCGGCACCGACGGCAAATCCACCACCACCGCCCTCATCGGCAAGCTCCTCGAGAGCGCAGGCATTCACACCTACGTCGGCGGGAACATCGGTTGGGGATGCATGGACGGATTGGACTCCCTCACCAAAGACTCTGTGGCAGTCCTCGAGGTGAGCTGCTTCCAACTGAGTCACTGCCAAGCCTTGCGCCCAGCAGTCGCCATCGTCACCAACATCGCAGAAGATCACCTCGACTACTACGGTGGACTCGATGCGTACATCGAAGCCAAAAAGCGAGTCTTCCAGAACATGGGCCCCGGGGACCGACTGGTTCTAAACGGAGACGACCCGGTGGTGTCCGCCTTCCTTCCACCAGACGGCGTCCAGACATTGCGCTTCGGTTGGACCCCGGGGCGTGCTGCCTGGTGCGACCGACGAGCAGTGCATGTGGATTTCGACCGATGCCAACTGGTGC
>CALFHQ010000846.1 GCA_937876385.1 uncultured Pseudomonadota bacterium | reverse complement strand
CCGAGATGGACGCTCTGGTGGTGGCCATCCAGCGAGCCGCACGGGACATGGATCTGCTGCTTCCAGTCGCGTTGCTTGCGGCCAAGATTCCAGCACTAAAGGACCTCTTGAACAATGAGGGGGTTCAGACCCGACTGTTCGGTGGCCTTCGTAGCGCCGAAAACGCCTTGACGAAACTTCTGAATCGATTTGGGGGGGAAAACCGATGAAACGTCGCTCAAATCGCTCCTCGCCGATAAAGCAGGAAGCCATCCGGTTGTTTGGATCGGGTGCCATCGACACCATCGAGTCTCGAGGCTGGGATTTTCTTGAAGGAGAACGCTCTGGAGACATCCTTCGCAACCACGCAGGAGAGGACTATCTCGATTGTGTGAGTGCCTTTGGTGTGCTCAATCTGGGTCGCCGCAACGCCACCCTCGCACAAGAGCTCAAGAAGGCAGCCAGCGAAACGGACCAGGGGAATTTCCCGATGATCTCGAAGGAGAAGGCTGAATTGGGCGAAGCGTTGGCTGACTTTGTTCCGGGGCATCTCGATTGCGCCATTTTTGCCGTTACCCGGGGAGAAGCCCTGGACGCAGCTTGCAAGATAGCCAGAGGAGCAACCGAACGGTCGGTGCTGGTAACCGAGGAAGGGGGCTGGCATGGAGAAACGGGTTTTTCTTTGACCCTCTCCAGTCGTAAGGACAAGTTCCAATTTGGCCCCCTGATCCCCGACGTGGAGATCCTTCCGTTCGAAGACGAGACCTCGATGTCGCTGCGCATTGAGCGAGGGGACGTGGCAGCGGTTGTGGTGGAGTCGATTCAAGTGGAAAACCACTGCCGCCAACATCAAAGCGGGTTCCTTCGTACCGTGGAGACCCTATGCAGAAAGCACGGAACCCTCTTTGTGGTGGATGAGACTCAAACCGGGTTTGGGCGCACCGGTCATCGGTTCGCATTCATGGAGGCCGGTTTGACTCCGGACATCCTGGTGCTGGGAGAAGCCCTCGGAGGGGGCATGTTCCCCATTGCCGCAACCTTGCTGACTCAGGAAGTCAATCGCTTCATGAACAAGCACCCGATGATCCACCTCTCCACCTTCGGGGGGTCCGACGTCGGCTGTCGAGTGGCGCTGGGCGCGTTGAAACTGTACGAGGAGCTAAAGCCCTGGGACGAGGCTCGGAAGTTGGGGGACACTCTGCTGGCCTCCCTCGAAGAGTCCGTCAAAGAGAAATCCTCCCCACTGCTTGGCGTGTCGGGATGCGGTGCCCTGATCTCTTTGCGGCTATCCAGCAGGGAGGAGGCCCTCCGCTTGTGTCGAGGATTGTCCCAGCGCGGTGTCCTGGCAGCGCCCGGAGAGCTGGCAGAGGATGCGGTGGTGTTGAGGCCTCCTTTGACCCTTGGCACAAAGAGGACTCAAAAGCTGATTTCGGTGGTGAAGGACGCACTGGACGAACTGACGACGGAAAGCAAATGAAGACCCTCTACTTTGACAACAGCCTCCCGAGAATTGCCCTCCAGAAGGCCACCTCGTTGGTCAGCCGCTGGGCATCACTGAACCCAATCTCGGCCCTGCAATATGGAGAGGTGCCCGTGCCTCGGTTGCCCAACTCACGATGGCTGAAGGTCAAGAACCGTGCGTGCGGACTGTGCGGCACTGACATCCACTTCATGTTCATGGAGATGGATCCAAAGGTGTTCTCCGCGGCCGTTCCGGGAATTGAACGCAAATTCCTGGGCCACGAGCTGGTGGGAGAGGTTCTGGATGTCGGGGCAGATGTTGAAGGGGTCGTTCCCGGAGACAGAATCGCCATGAAGTTGGATTGGCCCTCGTGCTTGCAGTTGGAGATTGACCCTCCCTGCGCTCCTTGTGCCGCTGGCGCCACGATGCTGTGCGAGAACGTGGGAAGAAAGCGCCTTCCCATTCGAGATGTGGGCGGGGGATTTGCTCCCTACATGGTGATGCACAAGACCCAACCTTTCCTGATTCCCCAAGCCTTAAGCGACGATGCTGCTTTGCTCCTGGAGCCCATGGCCAGCGCAATGCACGGCGTCTTAGCGGCTCCCCCTCCAAAAGGCTCCAAGGTCCTCGTGGTTGGTGCCGGGACCATCGGTCTTCTGACTGTGGCTGCGCTTAGATACCGCTACCCCGAAGCGAACATCTTCTGTCTCGCCAGACACTCCTTCCAAGGAGAGGTGGCCAGGGAGCTGGGTGCCGTCGTGTTGGAGGGTCGCAGCGGAACGTACGAGGCCATGGCCACAGCCAGTGGCGGACGATACATTCGAGGTTCTCTGGGCAACGAAATTCTATTGGGTGGATTCGACGTGGTGTACGACACGGTTGGAAACGACCAGACCCTTCACAACTCCTTGCGATGGACCAGAAGCGGGGGCACCGTCGCTTTAATCGGGATCAACTTCAAGCCTGGGAAAGTGGACTATTCGCCTGTTTGGGCACAAGAGGTGACTCTCAAAGGGATCAACTGCCATGGAGCGGAAGCGGACGGGCGGCACTCCTTCGAGCACGCCGCGCAAGCCCTTCTGGACGGCGCCGTGGATCCGGCCCGAATCATCACCCATCGATTTCCAGTATCTCGGTGGAAGGACGGCGCCAAGGCCTTCTTGAACAAGAAGGAATCTCACGCCATCAAGATTGTCCTGGAACATCCCCACTGATCTTCACGGGTTCAGGCCCCAAAAACCGCTTCGTATTGTTCCACTTTGAATCCGACCAGAACGGCTCCCACCCTGCCATCAAGACCGTCAGGGCCGGAGCGCTGTCCTCTTCCGGGCAGAGCGGTTCACGGCACCTCGGTGTCCTTGCACAACTCCAACCCGAAAGCGCCGTTGGTTCCGTATGTAATGGTGGGGTGCTGGATCTCCCCGTACCGGCCAAACAGATGCTGTCGAGCGGTCAGATGCCACTGGCGCACGGGAAAGCAATCATTCTTGGCGAGTGTTGTCTTCATGTCGTCGAGACTTGAGATGAGTGCGTTGGTGTACACCCCCCCGTCGCCTTCCTCGCATCTCTTTTCGGACCTCGCCAGTTCCAAAGCGACCTCATTGCCGGTGGAAGCGGTGAGCACAATCAGGCGAGAGTCCTGAAGGAGCCAAGCTCTCATCGCGTCGGTGCGCATCGGCGCCCAACCCTCGGTGTCGAATACCTGTGGAGCGGAGTGACAGCCATCAAGAACCACCACGATCTTCTCAGCGGAAAGCAGTCTCAAACTGGAGAGCACCTCTGCCAGACTGATGGCAGAATCCGACACGGCAGATGCAACTGTGTCGTAGACCAGCATGTACTGTTCCACGGGGTAGCCCATTGCGTCCTGACTGGCACGGCTCTCTGCTCCAATGTGTCCTCCGAAATAGAAGAGGACGGTGTCTTCGTAGCTGGCTTGGGCGAGGAATTTCTCGATGCTCCCAACGACATTGGCTTTGGTGGCGTTGGCATTGGTGATAACGAGTCGGTGGTCTTTTGGGATCTTCAGACTGCGTCCCAGCTCCTCCGCAAACCTGATTGCGCCGTCGGCAGCGCACGGGAGTTCCGTGGAGATGCCCGAGTAGAATTGGTGTTTCCCGACCCCTACGGAGACAATCCAAGTCTGAGCAATGTCGTCGTTGGCCAAAGGCTCTTCCTTCTTGATGGGACTGTATTCGAATTTGGAGATGATCACTTCAGAATCGAGCCAAACCCGCAAACCCACGAAACCGCTGTCGGTGTATGTCAAGTCGATCACATCGTTCATGAGTACCAATGGACCAGGACCATTTTTGCCAAGGAGTTGTCCCTGGACCCGGACGTGCCAGCGGTCGAAGGTGACAACGTAACGCATGAGATCGAATCCCACGCCATTTTTCTGGACTTCCTGGAGGGTCGGTATGTGCTCACGCTCCAACGAGAAAGGGGGCATATACACCGGGCGGCCGATGGTGGTGTCCTGGGGCATTATTTTGGCGATGACTCGGAACAGCGAGCCAATGTCGTGCTGAATTCCGTAGGCACGGGTCATGTTCTGTTTTGTGTCCCCCGCCGATCGAAACAGGATGCCGTACCCACCGCGGGAAGGTTCTGCTTTGCTATGCGACGACCAACTGGATTTACGGGGCACTCGAGCCACGATCTCCAACTCACCATCGATGACTCGGCCGGGCTTGCCAAACAACAGAAAGCCGTCTCCGCGCACAGCGACTGGACGAACCCCGGTTGTCTGCATCTTGCGTTCCGAATCAAGGAGTGCTTCTTCGGGAGCAAGCCCAAATTGAACTCGCTCAGGATTGCACAACAGGAAGGATTGGCCTGGAGAGGAACTCGGCTCTCGGAGGCACTGGGTTTTGGTTGCCAGGGCACGGTTCAACTCAGCCAGGAGGTCCGTTTCCTTTTCTGTCGGCAGGTCTCTTGGAGTGTATATGGGGCGGGAGCGGGCGTAGGCGGTCCGTTTTGCCTCCTGTTTCTTGCTGGCCACCTGTTCACCCAACGATTGGAGCCATGCCGGACCATTCAGTTCTTCACCAGCCAGTTGGTTGAACGCCCTCAGTCTTCCTTTCTCAGCTACTTCGTTACAACTTGACGGGCACTCGACTCCTGATGTCTTAGGAAAGAGGTGGTCGACCAGGGCCAACCCTCCAAGAAGGGCTGCCGAGACAACCACCACGGCAAGCAAACCGATCCAGCCTCTATTCGTTGAAACATCCATTTCCCCCCCCCTGGCTAATGGTCGTTGCCGTTTTCCGAGTTGCTCTCCGGCACCGGGTCGGTCGCCCCAGTGGGCGATGGCTCGTCCTTGTCTGCAGACTGTACTTTGTCTTCGATTGTCTTCCCAGACGGGTCGACGGCCTCTTCTTGTGGAATCGCATCCAACAACAATTCCTCGTCCGTTGTAGTATCGCTGACACAATCTCCCTGGTTCGTCCCCCTGATATCCCAGCCCCGCTCTTTCACGATCCACCCCCCGCGGGGGATCGCATTGCCAGAGGCCCCGCTCCCATCGTGAGCTGTCGGCGCTGGCGACCCGGTGCCCCAGCTTTCGTGGCTGGTGGTCGGGTGGGGGGTAGTGGCAATGAATCGCTGGACGACATAACCGGTAAGAACGGTCACCAGAAGCACAGCGACCCCCATCTGGGCCACTTGAAGCATTCGGAGGCCGCCAAACCAGGTGTCTGCTGCCTGAAGGGCCCGTAGCATCGGCGAAGCGGCGCTGCTCTCACGGACTTCCAGTCGTTTCGCATGGATCACGGCCAACTTCTTGGTACACGAAGGGCACGTACAGACGTGCATGGCAACCTTCCTGGCTTCCGAGTAGGACAGGCTCCCGTTGTCGTAGGATGTCAGGGACGCAGAAGACGGACAGGGGCGGCAAGAGGTTGTTTCGTTGGTCTGCGTGGCAGACAAGGACATTCGCAGCATGTACTCGGTGCAGT
>CALFHQ010000845.1 GCA_937876385.1 uncultured Pseudomonadota bacterium | reverse complement strand
GAGGATTTCTCGGTAGAGGAGCATATCGACGATGTAGTTCTTGTTAAAGGAGAACCCGGTCATCTTGTTGTCGTTGCCCCAGGAGTTGTTGAGTCCTCGGTAGGTTCCCATGACTTCGCCGTCGTCTCCGGAAGCCAACCCGGCGTCCAGTCCAAAGCCGAACTGTCCCAGTGTGAACTGACTTTCCAAGGCCGCGCCGTAGGTGAGGATATCGAGGGACCGTTCGGGAAGTCCGGGGCCGGCAACGTTGCCGATGCTACCCACGGACATCACCCCTTCAAATCCGATATAGAAGCGGTTCTCGGGAGTGGGTTGCCAATCCATCTCCAACCAGAGGTCGGAGGTGAGGATCCAGGCGTCTCGATTGGTGAGTGCGATGGAGTCGAGGGGGGACAGGAGGAGGACTTCGGCGGATTCCACATCCATCCAGGAGGCTTTCTGCTGGAAGCGATAGGTTGCGTAGAGTCCCCAATTGAGGACCGGCTTTCCGGAGAAGAGCTTCTTTCGGTATTTGTCGAAGTCGGCTTTGGTTTCTGGGCGTGAGTAGATGGCCAGTTCGACCTGTTTCACGTCGTCGGCGTCGCCGAGGTCGTAGGGTGCCCATGTGGGGAAGCTGACTTGCTGGGAGTAGATTCCCGAGGACATCCAACTGTATCCCACCATGAGTCGCAGTACGTTGAAATCGTAGGTCCAGGAGAAGCGGTCGGTGTAGTTGCCCCAGTCTGTGTCGAGGGCGTTCATGCGTTCTTGTGTGGTGAGGGTCTTGTCAGCTCGGCGGTAGTCTCCGCTGCTGCTGTAGATTCCCAAACCCCAGTCAAATGCGTAGCGACCGATTCGCAGGGTTCCGAGGGTGAATGCATCGGGTGTGAGTCGTTCGACGAAGGCGAGGTTCCACTCGGCCCAGGCTTCTTTGACAGTGAAGGAGTCCTGGAAGGAGTTGACTCCGCTTGAGGGGGGAATCTGGGTGAGGGTCATGGTATCGATGGGGACGAAGGGGTGCGGGTATGCGGACATGTAGTCGGGGGTTGAGCCCAGTACGATGTTGTCGAGGAGGTCGATGGTGGTGTGAATTCTTACGGTATCTGAGATGTGGAATACGGGGCTCAGGCGCAGTCTGAGATTGGCTGTGCCGATGGTTTTTTCGTTTTCGCCGCCGACCTTTTTGAAGGCACCGTTTCCGTCATCATTGACGAAGTTTCGTGTGAGTGCGGGGAGGAAGAGGGAGGTACCGGTGTACTCGGATTCGGAGATTGCATCGAAGGTACCGAGGTCTGCCTCGGTGATGAGGTCGGTGCGGGCTCGAAAGTAGCCGTGCCATTCGATGCGGGGGAACTTCCGGGCTGGAGGGGGCATGCGGGAGGCAGTGGCCGCCTGTTGTCTGGCCTGGTCCAGGAGGGAGGGTCCGTCATCGGTTTCGACGACGTCCTCTTCAACGACCTCCGTTTCTTCCTCGACGACTTCAGTTTCTTCGTCGTCTTCGGGGTCCACATCATCATCGTTATGGCGTAGTTCGGCTCCCGGTTGGGTTTGGCCGGACTGGCTGGCGGATACATTGTGAGGAATGGTCAAAACCAATCCAAGGCTCAAAAGCCAAGGCACGAGTCGCATCGGTTCCCCCGTTTGACTGCGGTCCATGGGCGCCCCTGGCTGCATACCACGGGTGTCCGGTCTGGAACCCTAGCACAAGAGGCGTTGGGTGTCACGTCCCAATCGATGTGTTGGAGTGCTTCAGCGCACGACGATATTGACGATGCGTTTGGGCACGACGATGACCTTGACGATGGTCTTTCCATCGGTCCATTTGGCGACGGCTGGGTCTGCGAAGGCGGTTTTCTGAATCTCTTCCGACGATTCATCGGCACCGACGTGGATCCGAGTTCTAAGTTTTCCATTGACGGTGACGGCCATTTCGACAGTGTCGTCGGTGCACTGGGACTCGTCGAACTCGGGCCAGGGTTGGTCAGCGAGTTCGCCGGTGCCTTTAAGGAGGGTCCACAGCTCTTCGGTGACGTGGGGGACAAAGGGGTGCACGAGGCTGCAGAGGTCTTTGAAGGCCTCGACAACGACGTCCTTGTGTCCGGCTTGGGCCAGCTTCATTCCGTCTGAGAAGAGGGTGTTGGCGAATTCTCTGATTCGAGCAAGCACGGTGTTGTAGCTGAACCGGTCGAGATCCTGCGTAACGGCCTTCACCGCTTTGTGGCGAGTCTTCACCAGTTCAGCGGCGAGTTCGGGGTCTCCGCTTCCTGCCGGGAGGTCCGCCAGTGCGACCGCGGTTCGCCAGATCCTGTCCAGGAACTTGTATGCTCCTTTGACCCCTTGTTCAGACCAGTTGAGGCCGGCTTCCGGGGGCGAATCGGACATAATGAAGAGGCGTGCTGTGTCAGCGCCGTAGTCTTTGAGGATTCGCTCGGGGTCCACCACGTTCTTGCGTGATTTGGACATCTTCTCCACGGGACCGACTGTGACTTCCTGGTCGGGGGAGTCTTTGAGGAATCGCTTTCCTCCTCTGGAGAGGACGTCTTCCGGGTAGTGGTAGACCTTTTTGGTGCCTTCTCCTTCTTCCAAGGGGGCGGTTGTGTAGTAGCTCTCCATGCACACCATCCCCTGGGTGAGGAGGCGTTTGAAGGGTTCATCGATGCCGACGTATCCGAGGTCTCTCAGCATCCGTGTGAAGAAGCGTGCGTAGAGGAGGTGCATGATGGCATGCTCGACTCCGCCGATGTACTGGTCCACGGGGCACCAGTAGTCTACTTCCTCTCTTCTAAAGGGTCCCTCTTCAAAGTCGGCGGAGGGGTATCTCAGGTGGTACCAGGAGCTTTCGAAGAAGGTGTCCATGGTGTCGGTTTCCCGGCGGGCGTCTCCGTTGCAACTGGGGCATTTGACTTGGTGGAAGGAGTCCAGTTTGTCGAGTGGGTTGCCTTTCCCGTCGAAGCTGACCTCTTTGGGCAGTCGCACGGGGAGTTCCTCTTCGGGGACTGGGACGACGCCGCACTTGTCGCAGTGGATCATGGGGATGGGCGACCCCCAGTAGCGC
>CALFHQ010000844.1 GCA_937876385.1 uncultured Pseudomonadota bacterium | reverse complement strand
CGGGGGACGCCTTCGCTACCAACGGGGAGGCGGAAAACGGCGGAATGTATCCCCTCATTTACGGGGACAGCAAGGACTTTGCGGCCCGAGGGCGGCTGTACTTTGTGGACCCCTTCGAGGTGGGCATCAGTCTCAAACTGGAAGGATTCTTCATCGGGTCCGATTGGACCTCTATTTTCGGCGCCCGGCGTGAAGCCGACGTCCTCCTCACCGACGGGTTCATCGAAGGGGGGCAGCTCCCGACTTTGAACCTGGCCAACGAATTCGTTGATTTCGACGAACCGTGGTTTGAATCCTGTGTTGGCTGGATGGGAGGAACGGGGCTGTTCGAGTATCAAGGGGAGAGCCTCGAAGCGACCGCCGAGTTCACCTATTTGACCTACGATACCAACGGCCAGAATCGGGATGTGGACAATCGCTACCCGACCTTTTTGTACTCGGAAGGGTACACCGACACCGACTTGTACGATTACGCCAACGTCGGTGACCGGGGGCGGGACCCGCGAAGCGTTTACAAGCGGGACCAGGACCGCCAGAGCATCATCACCATGGCCAAAGTGGCCTACACCTTTGATTTCGGCCTGAGATTGGAGGGGAAATTCAAGTTCATTCGGGATGACGATTGGCGCAAGACGAAGGTGGACGGAAAGATGTTCACCGACGACGACTACCTGGGCAACATCATGATTGGCCGCCTCACAGCGGCCATGCCCATTCCCAATTTTCCGGCCCTGGCTGTTAAGGTGGGAGGTCAAATCGACTATTGGGATGAAACCAATCGTTCCGGAGACATCTCGGGCGGTTATGGGGACTACGTCACGAACAAGCAGAAGGGGTTTGTGGGGCTGTCCTATCGGTGGGGTGGCGCGGCCATCGGCTACTACCTCGAATATGTCCACAAGGACCAGAACCGTCCAGAGGAGTTGAACCTTGCCGACCAGGAATGGAAGGTCTGGCGCTCCAAAGCTACCCTTGAAGTCGCCTGGTAGGAGGAAAAGATGTCTACACGATTCTTTCTCATTGCAAGCCTCCTGCTCTCGCTGTCGTCCTGCGGTCTGGAGCAACCTATTTTGAACGAAGCCACCGAGGGGGGACCGGATTGGGTTCCCGACGCCCCGGATCCATACGTGGTTCGAGGGCAGGTGTTTGCCCTCCCCGGCGCGCTAGTCGAGTACACGTCCGCCTCTGGAGTTCCCATTGCTGCGGAGTCAGCCACAGCGGACTCGCTGGGGTTCTTTAACTCCGAATGGCCCGGGAGCACCGAGTATCGCAACGTCGTGGTCACTGCGACTTCCGGGGCCACTCGGATCTTCGGCCTGGCCATGCGAATCCCACGAAATGAGTCGGTGTATCACTCCTTTTCCGCTTACCACTTAGGGGGGATGACCGCCAACGCATGGGGAGACGGCAAGCCGGTGATGTCCAACCTGGACGACCGAACCACCGCCATGACCCTCATCCTCCTTCGCAAGGCTTACGAGCAGGGGATCGACCTCGGGACCGTCACCATGATCTCTCTGGATGACGCCATGGGTTCCATTGTCAACGGAATGGAAACCCAGTCAGGTCCCCACCACGATGTTCTCCTTCAGGTGCAGCGACTCCTGGCAGCGGCTCAACGGGACATCACCTATCCTCCAGTGTTTCTCTTTCCCGATGCCTCCGGTGTGTTCCTGAATCCCGACTTTCTGGAAAGCGCCCGGGTTGATTACTCGGGAGATGGGCGGGTGGATCTGGACGTCACCTCCTTCGAGGTTGCCATGGACAAGGCGGGGGCGGATCTTGCCCTTTCCGGGTGTGAAGTCACCGACCGTGTCACGGTGGTGTTCATGGTGGACATCAACGACGGGGTGAAGGACTTGAACTGCGGTGCCATCAACCACTTCAAGTTCGCCACCGATGAAGACGGCAAACGGATGTTCATCACCGGGGCCATGTACACCCAAATGGCGGAGTCCACTACCCCCGCATGCGAGGGGGAAGCCTCAGACGGGTGCTTGACCCAGGAAGAATGGG
>CALFHQ010000843.1 GCA_937876385.1 uncultured Pseudomonadota bacterium | reverse complement strand
AACGGTGGGGCAAGTGAATGCCAGGTAAGCTGGAACGGTGGAGTCTGGGGTAGGGCTGGCAAGCTGGAACGACGAGATGTGTGGCGGGAGGGCACGTGAAAGCCAGGCAGGTTGGAACGGTGGGGCAAGTGAATGCCAGGTAAGCTGGAACGGTGGAGTCTGGGGTAGGGTCGGTAAGCTGGAACGACGAGCTGTGTGTGGCGGGAGGGCACGTGAATGCCAGGTAACTTGGAACGGCGGCGTGTGTGGCGAAACGGCACCTGGAAAACAGGCAAGTTGGAACGGTGGCATGTGTGGACAGGAGAATGTTTGTTTGATGAAGTTCGTATCTCTAGTATGATTTACCCATGGCAGGACAACCCGGCCCGAGGCCTTTGGAACCTCCTGGACGTTTTTTCAGGGCGCTGCGGTATTTGTTTCGATGTGACCTGTGTTCTCCGAGGAAGGGGAGGTCGAACATGGAGAGTTGGAAACTGCTATCTACAGACGGACAGGAGTTGGCCATTCGGGAGTTTACAGAAGACGACGCCCCGGATGCCCTCGACCTCTTTGAACAGATGGCTGGAGAGACCGACTTCCTGCTCTATGCCGAGGGGGACGCCAAGATCTCGGTTTCAGAGGAGCGCAAGTACATTGCCTCCATGCGGGAATCTCGAAACTCCCTGTTTGCCCTGGCGGAGATTTGCGGAGAGCCGGCGGGCAGCGCCATCGTGCATGGAAGCAGGTGGCCCCGAACTCGTCACTGCGGAACTGTTGGCATCGCCGTGGCTCAAGTCTTCTGGGGAATTGGGGTGGCGTCGGCGCTGATGGACTACGTCACCGAGTGGGCCATGAAGACCCGCTTTGTCTCCAAGCTCGACCTTCAGGTCCGAACCGACAATGAACGGGCCATTCGACTCTACGAACGGAAAGGATTTGTTATCGAGGGGTTGCTCACCCGCCAGATGTATATCGACGGAGTCTACTTTGACCACTATTGGATGGGATTGACCCTCCCCGATGTAGTACCCCTGATTCCGAACGGAACAAACGGGAAGCTTCCGAACTTCCCCGGCGGCCGCCAAGGCGAGCTCTTCTGACTGCTAGAGGTGGGTTGTTCATGAAGTGGTTTACGCTGTTCTTGTGCGTCCATATCTTGGTTGGCGGATGTTCCAGTCAAGATTCAAAGGTTCCTGAGGATGTCTCCCAGGGGGACAGCGCCCGGAGTCTGGATGGTTCCATGGACTCGGGGGACCTTCCGGACGCCCAGACCCCGCCAGTCGGATTGCCCTTCGAATTTCTGCGCCCGGATGATGGAGAACCTCTCTCCAAACAGGAACTTACCGAGTTCAGCGAGGATCTGGGGCACTTCCTTCACGAGAAAGATTACTTTGGTTTTCTCCTTCGAAGCAGCCACGGTGTGGACGCATCCACAGGGAAGCCCTCCTACGCCATCTGGTGGTCCGACGTAGAAGCGGTGAAACAGGGAGACGTCGTCACCTTTCGACACAAGGTCTTAGACCAGGGCGGCGGTCACAATATCATTACGTCCCATTCCGCGATTCTAGCGACGGCCATCGCTGCCGCGTTGTCTCAAGAAGACCCCGAAGCCACCGAATTGGCAACCTTGTATTGCCAGGGCATCACCGCCACCATGAAGGGAATGGTCCACGACGCCGACGACCCCATTGAGCACATCATGGCCCGCAACATCGTCACCTTCAACCACCAGTACACAACCCGAGATGGGGGAAAGAAGGCGGTGGATTACTCCGGCTGGTATTCCCCCTATTCCCGGTGGAATTGCCAGCGCTTTCAATATCTGGACAACCCTTTTTGGGGCTCCGTGTGGGTCACCAACGTTCGCTCAAAAGATGACGTGGGGAATCTTCTAAGAGCCGCGGCTTTGATCCAAATCGCCGCCGAACAGGCGACGGATGAAGGTTTGGTCTCGGCTTGCGGCGAGACTCTCACGTACCTGCAGGACTTCACCGCAGACATCGTGGACAACGGCTATTTCATTCGCACCAAGGACGACCAGGGCGTGCCCTTCATCTTCAGCCAGTGGGAGAAGCCCGAAGGGATGCGGCAGTCAGACGATTTGGACAACTTCGTCACATTCGACCCCCTCTTCCCCGACGCCGAGTGCAACGAGAAACGAGCCTGCGACTGGATTGGAAAGGGCGACGGAACCTTGCATGATTGCGGTGACGGAGGTGCCAACATCTGGGAACGGGTCAGCCTCGAAAACAACTACCCGAACATCAACTTCTTTCGAGCCTATCACCTGGCGAATCTCTACCAGTCACTCCTCCACGAAGACTTCGACTCTGCCAAACAGCTCCTGGCCGGATTGGTTACCCGCTTCGAAGAGGACATGACCTACGACTTCAGCCACATCTCCGTTCCCCCCGACCGCTGGCATGCCGACCTGGCGTTTGCCCTGGTTCGAGCTGCATCTCAAGGGTATCCGCTCACCAGCAAAGAGGTCAGGCTCATCCACAAGTACACCCGCCGTGCACTGGAGCGACTGGCTGATTGGCCCCGCTGGGACCTGTGGAGTGCCGAAATCGAAGATGGCACCTACGACTACAAACCCCCTCGCTCCGCTTCCCTGGAAGATGGAACCAAGGAATACTGGACAGGTATCGAGGAACTGGGTGCCCTCATCGAGTACTGTTGGTCTCCATGGAAGAATCCCGCTGGACAGCCCCCGGTTGACTGCGAGGCCATGGAGTGGAGCAGCACTAGGAACCAATAGTTCCAAAGCCCCATCGAACAAGAAACTTCAATTGCACCAATTCAAGTTCGCCTGCTAAGATGCCCCAAACGCATTTCTCGAACATCTTTCCATTTCGTAGGAGGAGTCTATGCGAGGTCGCCAGCTTGTCTCGACACTGTTTGGGTTGCTCCTCACGGGAGCCTTGTGCTTTGCCGGCTGTTCGAAGGACGATGAAGCACAAAAGGAAAAGACGGAAGGGGCCGCCGAAAAGAAGCCCGAGGCGAAACCCGAGGCGAAACCCGAGGCG
>CALFHQ010000842.1 GCA_937876385.1 uncultured Pseudomonadota bacterium | reverse complement strand
ACCTCGCCCCCCGGTTCGAGCACCGGCTGTTCCTGTCGGCGACGCCCCACAACGGCCAGGCGGAGGGGACCTGGACAGACCCCACGACGGGGCTGATGTGGGAGAATCCACCCTCAGATCTACTATTCTACTGGTCTTCTGCCTATCAGCACTGCAACGAGATGCAGAAAAGCGGCTTCGCTGACTGGAGGATGCCGGACATCGATGAACTTCGTTCGGTGATTCGAGGATGCGCAAAGACAACACTTGGTGGTGAGTGTGGGGTGTCAACGTCGTGTCCGGTCCTCTCTTGCTGGGATGGAGCGAGTTGCTCGGGTTGCCCTGCATTCAACGGTCCGGCTCCGAATGGATGGTATTGGCCAGACAGCATCCTGGGAGGTTCGGGGTATTCCTGGTCTTCCTCCTTTGTCGAAGACAATCCCCTGGAAGCATGGTGGATAGCCTTCGGAACGGGTGAACTAGGGTCAGACCTTGTTGACTACGATCCCCCACCCTGGGGAGTTTGGTGCGTGAGATGATTTGGGAGTCAGGTGGGAGTGGTGATGATGCATCCCGATGTATCTGGTTGCTCCTGGATGTCGCTCGGGCACCCCAACACCGACTTCTCAACGCCCCGACATCAAACAGATTTTACCGTGTTTTCAAGGAGTTGCCGAAGGCCAGCAGCCGGACCCATGCATCTCCGCCAATGGGCAGTGCCAGTTCCGGAAAATCTGTCCGGTCCCGTTCCGGAAATTCTGTCCGGTCCGACGACACGGAGGAAGCCTGACAGATGCACCGGCCTTGGCATGAGAGCAGTGTAGTGACGACGGTCTTCCGGAGCGGCATCCGCCGTTCCGGAAATGGATGCAGCTTGTTTCCGGAATTCCGGAAAACGTCACAGGGACAGGGAAGAGTCGTTCGGGAGAGAGTGTGTCCTGCGGAGCAGCTCCGGGTCCGCAGGGAGGCGCTCGATGATCTCTTGGTTGCAGAGGTATGCGATTCAGGTACTGGTGAGAGCAGGGGTAGCACAGGAGCGTATCGCCGCCCAGGTGGGCGTTTCGGTCCGCAGCGTGCGCCGGATCTCGCAGGAAGCACCGATGTCTGAGACCAAGGGCCACAAGCAGCCAACGCCTAGTAGGGCGGGTCGCCCCAGCAAGACCTCGTCATTCCGTCCTGCTGTGGAGGCGCTTCTCAAAGAGGATCCGGACTTGATGACGCTGGAGATCCTCCGCCGGATGCG
>CALFHQ010000841.1 GCA_937876385.1 uncultured Pseudomonadota bacterium | reverse complement strand
GGTTTGCTGGAGCGGTGGGGTGGAGTGGTGGGGTGTGTGGATGAGTTGCATGCCAGGTTTGTCAGGAGTCTGGGAGTGCTGGCTTGTGTTTTTCAGGGACCGACTGAGAGGCCGTGGTCGGGATGACGGGGTGTGGTTGGTGGGGTGTAGCTGCTGGAGACCTACTGGCCACACCGTTGGTTCTTGAGGATGGTCACCGACTTGCTGCCCTGGTTGAGGACGGCCACATCGAGGCACCCGTCTCCGTCCATGTCGGCCACCGCTGAGTCGATGGGGCTGGTTCCACACGGAAGGAAGAACGGACCAAAGAAGGTTCTGTCTCCCCCCGATACAAAGATGCCGAGTTGTCCGGTGTTCTTGATGGTAAACATGATGTCCAGTTTTCCATCTTCGTTGACATCGGAGAGGCTAAGCGACGAAGGAGCCAGGCCGGCATCCGGATCAGCAATGAGGAACTTGGGGGTCTCAAACCCTCCTCCCCCAGGAACACCGTAAACCACAGACAGGTTCTCTTCCAGTGCTGCCACAGCGTCGATGTAGCCATCATCGTCGAGGTCACCGGCCTTGAGGTCTACCGGGTTGGCGCCGACGGCGAAGAGGTTTGGAGGCGTGTCAGGCTGGTGGAAGTTGTAGTACCCCGAAGAGCAACTGGAGCGAAGATAGGTGACGTTGCCGGTCTCCCAGGCGACCATGATGTCATTGCAGCCGAAACCGTCGGGATAGAAGTCCCCGACCGCAACTGCGACGGGAATGTGACCGACTTCTTCTGTGGTCGTCTTGTCCGCTGGTTTTGCGCGGTTGATTCCAGGCATACAGACGTCGTCTCCGGTAGCTGGGAGGCAAGGCGGAGGTTCGTCACCGGCGTCCTTGCACACGTACTGCGACGTTTGTTGCAACGGCCAATACGGAGCGCATCTAAACCATGTCTGGTCGTAGTACTGAGGGCAGGATGCTTCGTTGTTCTCACCGGTAATTTGCCACTGTTTGTCGAAGCGAGTGAGGTAGGCAGCAAGCTGGTTGGGTTGGTAGGAATCGGCTTGTTCCGGGTTCCCGCTTCGAGGGGCCAGGAGAATGACGTCGTCCAGGGCGTCGGTGTCCAGCGGGGCCACTGCTATGCCGCTTGGCTGCTGGAGTCCCAGGTACCCTCCGAGGGCCCAGAAGTGACCTCTCTGTTGACTTTGGAGGGGTTTGAAGTAGTCCGCATTGAATCCGTCCAGTTCTGGATTGTCCGGGTCGTCATTGTTGTAGGTGTCTACCACCCTTCGGCAGCCTCGAAGGACATCGAAGTTTCGCCCGTCGCAGGGGGTTTTTGCCCCCTGGTTGTAGCTGATGGCGAGGTCAATGCAGGTGTCTGCCGTGTCAAGGTAGCCGGCCCCGAGACCGGTGATGTCCCCTTTGAGTTCGGGATTGGTGGGGGACTTGATGGGAGGCAGCTCGGGAAGGGCTCCATTGGAGAGGTATGCCAGGATCATGGGAATGGTCTTGGTATCGTCCTCCCCCATTTCTTGCTTGTCCGGTTCCGTGACGACGACGATTTCTGTGCCAGGGAAATTGTCGATGTCTCGAACGACGAAGTGAGTCGGTTCCAGGCGTCCCTTTGTCCAGTCTCGCTTGACGGGCATGGGCAGTTCCTGGGGCCCGACGAATTTCCCCGGGGCGTTGGCGCCACGGTTGAAGAGCACCACCAGTTCCCCAGGTTCCCCCGCGATGCAGGCGAGGTCGTTGAAGGGGTCGGAGTCGAAGCGACCAATCACCAGGGAGTGGGGAGAGAGTCCAGGTTGGGTGAAGTATGCGTCTTTGAACCGCCCGGCCTGGCCAGGCTGTGCAGCGGATTCAGCGAGGAAAACAGCGATACGGTTGTCGTCGGGGATGGCCACGGCGATGTCAGGTTCGGAGTAGTCGTCGAGATTGGCCAGCACCATGGAGTCAGGGTCACTCCCGATGGACAAGATCTCCCCGCTGTCCAACGTCCCCGTGTCGAGCATTCCGTAGTCGATAACACCGGCCACATGGTGCGAACCGAAGTCCTCCACGGATTGTCCGACGGCGACCTTGACCGGGTAGAAGTAGCCCAGTCCATTTCCCTTGGAGACAAAGATGGACTTGCTGGAAATGGCGGAGTGGACGGCGTCATCATTTCCGTCCCCGTCGAGATCCGCCAACTGAACCAGGTCGGTGCCGGGGGAGTAAACGCTGGTGTCCTGGGCGATTGCAAATCCACCGTTCAGGTTGTTGATAAGCGCGGTGATGAAGCCCTCTCCCCGGCGCCCCACGAGGGCGTCCGGGTATTCGTCTCCGTTGAGAAAGCCAAAGGCCATGTCGGAGATATTGGTCACTCCGGAGAGGGTCGAAGGGGACAGGAAGGTCTTCCCGGGTCCTGTGTCTTCGTAGGTTCGTTGGGAATGGAGCATGACGGCGACGCAGAGGGCGTCGTCGGAACCAGCGAGGACGAGGTCAGGGAAGCCGTCGAGGTTCATGTCGTGGATTTTGAAGAACTCCAGCCTCTCGTCTACCTTGCTGTTCTGGGTCGGTTCCTCGGCAAAAATCGGTCGGTCGGTTTCTTCGGCCTGGACGATCTGCGGATAGAGGAGGAGTCTTTTTTCGGAGTCCAACTTGACCAGGGCGATGATGTCGAGGAATCCATCCGAATCGTAGTCCACCATTTGTGCGTCGATAAGCCCAGCCACCTGAAGGATGACCTTGGTGTCGTTGAGGTCCGTACTCATGGAGCTTCTATGCAGGCCAACCATCCCTTCGCTGAGAACGAGGATGTCATCCAATCCGTCGTTTTCGTCCATATCCACAACATGGAGTGCCGACGGTGGGCCCATTTCCGGCTCTCGCTTGATGCGAGGGGGGAGGTCGAATTTCGGCGTCCCGATGAAGTCCACGTCTAGTGTCTTCACGGTCTTGTTCCCGATGCAATCGGTGGCTTCCACCTTGAAGGCTCCGGTTTGGGTGGGGAACTCCGAGATGTCCAGCTCCCTTGCCAGTGGGTTCAAGCCGGTGTCGCCCCCCAAACCGGTGACAGAGGGTTCGATTTCGGTTTCACCGAAGAAGAAGTGTGCGCTGCTCAGCCCCGACACAGTGTCCTGGGCCAGGAGCGCCACGGGGAAGGACTCGATGAATTTCGGTCGGGTCTCGAGGTTTGGGTTGGGGGAGATCATGTTGACGGTGGGGCCGGTGATGTCGAAGGTCAGGGCGAAGACCTTGGATTCCACCATGGCATCGCCGTTCTCGTCTTTGATTTTGGACGTAGCTTCGACTCGGAAGAAATAGGTGCCTTCCTGGATGTTCCCGGTTTCGTTGTTTTTGGGAAGGAAGGTCTCTGCGTTGATGGTCAAAATGAACATGCCTTGTTCGTTGGGGGCGGTGGCCACGGCGACGTTCAACTCCTCTCCCTCAGCGATGTCCTCAACATAGAGCAATTTTACCCGGTTGATTCCCTCTGCCCCTTCGAAGGGGTCGTAGGTATGGGTGGCTCGGACTTTCAGGGTGGTTTGGGGGCCGCTGAACCAGCCGCAATCCACTGGGGGAATCTGAGTGGGGGAGCACCCGCAGATGGTGGGAGCAAAGAAGCTCAACTCGACGGGTCCGGGGGGTTGTTTGCCATCGGTTTCGACGAAATCAGGGGTTGCAGCGTCGTCGGAAACCTCCAGATGGACGTCCTGGATATCCTTGATTCCCAGGTCTGGGAACCCATTGCTGGTGTCACCACCCGAGGAGCTGCCTCCGCAACCACCCGAAATAAATAGGAAACTTATAGTAAAGAGCAAAATTCGTCGGCTCAGGATAGACAGCATAAAGTCCTCCACGTCAATACAGGCCCTTACATTTTCCGGCGCAAGCCCCCGCAAGTCAATTTTTCCCCTGAGATTTCAGGCAAGATCGGAAACCAAACCGGTCACTTTGGCTCCAAATCAACGACGGAAAGCTTGCATGTTTGGGGCTTGCCAATTAGCTTGAGGGCATCGAATAAGTGGGATGGAGGGACCATGACCGCCAATTGGTTTGCATTGCTTCTGGGACTTCTGGGAGTCGTTCTCCCGTTCGCATTTGCCAGAAAGGTCTTTTTTTCTCCCAGCTACGAGTTGACCCCTGTCACCAGGGCGCTACGATTCCTGCTGGGGCTGTTGGTGGGGTTTTCCCTCTTCCTCGTGGTTGGGGCCTTCTGGTACCTCCCCGGGGAGACTGGTTCGACGAACTCGGGAGGGGAAAACTCGGTATCTGCCATCACAGCTCCAGAGCCCGAAGAGTTGACCTGGCACACCTCCTTCGAGGAGGCAAGCCAGGAGGCCCTGAAAACCGGACGTCCAATCATCGTGGACGTGTGGGCAACCTGGTGCAAGCCGTGCAAAGCCTTATCAGAGAAGATCCTGAAGGACCCGAAAGTAGCCCATCGGCTGCAGCACTTTGTTCGGGTGAAGCTCGATTTTGATGACGAAGAACACAACGGCGCCTTTCTGGACGCGCACGACATTGGCGACAACCTCCCGTGGGTTGGCTTCTTTGTCGTCAAAGACAACCAGATTGAGCTGCGGAAGGAAAAGGTCGTTGTAGGAGAGGCCACTGAATTCGGCTCGGCCGAGTCGTTCAGTGTTGCCCTTGACGCGCTCTTGGAAGAGTTTCCACCCCCGGCGGAAACCGTAGAATTGGGAGAAGGGTGGCTCGACGATCTCCATGAAGGGTTCGCCGTATCGAAGCAGTCCGGCCGAAAACTCCTCGTCGATTGCGCTGCCGACTGGTGCGCCAGCTGCAAGGACCTGAAGAACAAGACCATGCGGGACCCTGCCGTGAAGGAGAGGATAAAGGACCACGTCCGAGTCCTTCTGGACATGGATCTCCTGAATAACGAGTGGGTTTGGACCCAGTACGGCATCAAGGGGTTGCCCTGGGTGGCCGAATTTGAACCGGGAGAGCAGAAAACTCCCAATTGGATCCTCAAGGATTTCGAACCCCCGGAGGCGTTCATCGCCCGACTCGACGGGAAGTACTCCAAAGACAGCGACATGGCCGGATGGCTTGCCAGCAAGGGGCTCTTCCTGACATTGTTGCTGGTCTTCCTGGCCGGGGTAGCCGCCAGTCTCACCCCGTGTGCCTATCCCACCTATATGTTGGTTTTTGGATTTTTTGCAGACAGCTCCGGGGAGAAGCGATCCATCAAGTCGAGTCTGCTCATGGCCACCCTCCTCGTTCTGGGAATGGTTTTGAGCTTTTCCTCCGCTGGAGTTGTGGCGGCCCTGGGAGGTGGGGCTGTGGGCCGAATCATGACCAACCCCTGGGTAATGGGAGGGTTGGCCCTCCTCTTCATCAGCATGGGAGCCTCAAGCCTCCAGGTGCTGCCGCAGATGAAGTTCGTCGGGGTGCAAGACGCCGTGCACAAGCGGCAGAAACGCAATCCGGTGTGGGCTCTCATCTTCGGTCTTGTCATTGGCCTCATCGTCGCTCCTTGTGTTGGACCCATCCTGGTGGCCATCCTTACCTACATCGCCTCAAGCCAGGACATCGGCTTGGGAATCGGCCTCATGACCTCCTTTGCGCTGGGGATGGGGCTGCTGTTCTTCCTCATGGCCTTCTTCCTGGAGTCCATCCGCTCTCGTCTTCGAATGGGCAAGTGGAACGAAGCCATCACCGTGGTATTTGGAATCGTCTTCATGCTGGCGGCCTTCTACTATCTCAAGGGTGTGCTTCCCTACGACGCTCTCTTCGAGTCCCTTCGCCACGTTGTGGGGAAATAGTGCACTGTCCGTTGTGAGTGTGTCGTTTCTTTACAGTGTGCCGGCAAATCTTCAACGAAATCGGCTGTTTTTCTTGTATCGGCGTTGGCACGGCTTATGCTCTGTAGTGAGACCATCGGACAATGACAACGGATGGAGCGGCACCATGAAAGCAAGAAATACCGTTTTGGGAATCGTATTGGGGGTTGTAGTAGGAGTTGGCCTGGTCGGCTGTGGACAGTCGAGCAAGGAGGAGGGAGAGAATCCATCCACTCTTGAGCACATTAAGCTGAAGAAGACCCAGGCTGAGGGAGCATCCTATTCGACGGGGGAGATTCAGGATCCCGGGGCTCCCCTGAGCGAAGAAACAGAGGGGGCTTTGGAGTTCACTCCGACTGCTGCCAGTTACCAACTGCCCGTTTCCCTGGAATCAGTGCCCAACCTCGACATGGTCATTGACCAGATGAACTTCGAGTTGAGTCCAGAGCAACGCGAGGGATTGAGCACCAACGGGGTGCTGGCTCTTGAATCCGGGGAATTCAATCGTTTTGGCAGGGCCTACAATCATATCTACGATACTTTCGGGTATGCCTACGACGCACAGGACAACGCCGTACCGACTCCCATCTTCGTGACCTCTGATTCGTTGTTGCACATGTACCACCTGTTCTTCGACCAGCTCTTGAAGCTGGCGGAGATGGAAGAATTCACCAGCTCTTTGAAGTGGCTGGCCCAGGGTATGGTGGTGGCGTCTACGCAGCAGCAGCAGGTCTTCACTGGAGATCTGGCGGAAGCTTCCCGGCGAAACAAGGCGTTCTTTACCGTAGCAGCTCGTCTTCTGGACCCTGAGTTTGCCATTGATGCCGACGTGGAAACGGAAGTCCTGGAGGAGCTGGAGACCATTGCAGAGGCCAAAGGGTTGAAGAAGAGTCTTCTGTTGAATCTGGACTGCCCCGAGTCCTGCAACCCCTGCGAGGGATTGAGCCAGCTCGAGTGCAAAGATTTCAACTGCACTTGCGAGGACTACTCTCAGTACATCCCCCGAGGGCATTACACCCAGAGTGAAGAGTTGAGTCGCTACTTCCGGGCCATGATGTGGCTGGGGCGAATCACCTTGCGCATGAAGTCGGACATGGAAACCTATCAGGCTGTTCTTGCCACCGACGCCCTCAAGACGTTGGAGTTTGACATGGATGGCGACGTGGTCCCCGCAACAAAGCTGTGGCACCGAATGATGCAGGTTACCTCGTTCTTTGTGGGCAATGCCGACGATCTCACCTTCTACGAGTATGACGCTGCGGTTCAAGCCGCGTTCGGAGACGACTTCGACCTTGAGCAGCTCCCCGCCGGGGACCACCTGGCCCAACTGCGCACCCAGTTGTCAACCCTTCGCAATCCCCAGATCCTGTCCGGGTTTGTGGCAGCGCTGCTGGACGAAACGGCGGAGACAAAGGGGTGGCGATTCATGGGGCAGCGGTTTACGCCGGACTCCTATGTGCTGGGCCAGATGGTATGGGACCATGTTCAGCCCGATTTGACCAACGAGAGCTACTCAGACGTCGTTTCTTCCTGCATTTCGGTGCCAGACGAGTGTGTCGAGATCACCCCCGAGCAGTCCGATTGCATTTGCTACGCCGGACTCATGGCGGAGCCCGAGAATCCCTACGGAGTGTGCCGGTTGATGCCTCGTGGTTCGGACGTCATGGCCGTTTTGGGTAGCGACGCCGCTTTCACGGCTCTGGCCGGCGATGAGCGGTACTGCCAGTTCAGTCAGCAGCTCTCCGGTCTTGTCACTGAGTTCGACTCTTACACAACCGCTGACTGGACCAAAAACGCCTATTGGTCCTGGCTGTTTGCTTTGAAGAAGCTCGTCGAACCGGCCCCCGAGGGCTACCCCGTGTGGATGCACACCTTTGCGTGGAAGGCCAAGCAGCTCAACGCAGCGCTGGCGTCCTGGACGCAGCTTCGTCACGACACGATTCTCTACGTAAAGCAGTCGTACACCCCCGCCGTGGCTGGCACCTCGGGCCCTCCAGAGCTTGTCTTTGCAGGCTATGTGGAGCCGGTCCCCGAGTTCTATCACCGTCTGGCCTTTTTGAGCCGATTCACCCGCAGTGGGTTGACCTCCTTCGATCTTCTGCCGCCCAACATCTCTGAGGCCATGGTGGAGATGGAAGGGTTGCTGGGGCAGCTCACCGCAATCTCTATCAAGGAGCTCACCGACGAAGAGTTCACCCAGGAAGAGGAAGACGCCATCACTCACGTTGGCGACACCATGGAAGGAATCATCCAGAAGGTAGCCTCGGTCATCACGGTGGAAGCGGAAATTCCCGACGAATGTGTGGGACAGGAGTACTACTGCATTGACGAAACCGACACCGAGGGGGATGCGTTCAAGACCTCTCTTGTGGCCGATGTTCACACCGACGGGAACACGAAGAAGGTGTTGGAGACGGCGGTTGGGAACGTGGATTGGCTCCTTGTCGTTCACGCCACTCCCAGTGGCCAGTTGGTATTGTCAGTTGGGCCCATATTCACGTACTACGAGTTCCCCCATCCCATGTCCGAGCGACTCACCGACGAGGCCTGGCGAGAGATGCTGGAAACCGATGCCCCGGCGCGGCCGGAGTGGATTGAAGCCATTTATTAGACCCTGCCTACCGTCCAACTTTCGACCAAAATCTTGCCATTCCGTCTTCTTTGGTTACACTGAACCGCGCGTCGAGGGGTGACCTGCCCCCATCGACGGCAACCCGTGGAGGGATGATGCGAGCCTGGATAACCAGAATCCACCAATTTGCCGGGAGGGCGTTCTTCCCCGTCCTGTTTGGTCTGCTCCTCATCGGTTCGGTTTCCGGAGTTGTGGCCACCAAAGCCCATCGAGAGACCCGCGAGTTGACGGAGAAGCTGGATCGGGTGTTGTCCGATTTGAATGACACTCGCAAAGAAAACGAGCGGTTGTTGATGCTCATTCAGACCATCGAAGAGTCAGACCGTCTCACAGAAAAGGTCGCCCGGGAAGACGCGCATCTAGTGAAACCCGGCGAAATCGTGCTGATTTTCCCGCACCAGCAATAGTCCCCGCATTTCCAGATTGTCGAAGTTGCTGAGAGGTTTTGGCTTTGCCTCGATCAGGCCAGGCCGATGGAGCCTCTTCGAAGCGCCCGGACCTGCTCCACCAGACTGGGGAGGGTCTCTTCGACGTCACCGATGATTCGGTAGCCGGCCATGTGGGACAGCTCGGTGTGGGAGACATTCATCTCCACAACGGCTCCCCCTCGGGACGCAACAACAGCAGGAAGGTGGCTTGCGGGGGCAACCTGAGCCGACGTCCCCACCACGAGGATTACGTCAGCGGCCTCGGCTTCTCGGAAACTGTTCTTCATGGCTTCTTCGGGGATGTTCTCTCCAAAAAGGACGATATTCGGTTTGAGTACATACCCGCAATCACACAGGGGTATCCCGTCCAAATCCTTGCGGCTCTCCCCTTCGTCCCGGTTGTAGCGACGGTTGCACGCCAGGCATTGGAACGAATCACACGCACCGTGGAATTCATACACCACTTTGGAGCCGGCTTCGGAGTGCAGGTGATCGATGTTCTGCGTCACCACCGCCTTCACGATTCCCATCTCTTCGAGTTCAGCCAGGGCCAGGTGAGCGCGATTGGGCTGGGCGCTCTGGACGGTCTCGGCGAGGGAGCGAAACATCTGCCATACCTTGTACGGATCGGCACGAAAGGCGTGCAACGTGCCGTATTCCATGATGTCGTATCGGGACCACAACCCTGTCTCAGAGCGGAAGTCCGGGATTCCTGAAGGAACCGAGATGCCCGCACCAGTCAAAGCGATTACGTGCCGGGCTTTGGCGAGGAGTTTGGCTACCTTCTGTTCTGTTTCCAGAGTATTCATCGGCTTGAACTCACCCCCTCGTTGGAAAACCGTTCCGCCTGGCGCTGGAGTGAGCCAGTGTATCGAGGAGCAATCGATAGGGACTGGATTGCGGCCGGCGACTCTTCAAGAGGTGGTAGGCGCTCTTGAGGCTCATTCCTCGGTTCAGGACGAGGTAGGACAAGACAATCCCAGCGGAGCGGTTGATTCCCGCTGTGCAATGGACATAGACGCGGCTGTATTCCTGCACCAGTTCGTCCAGGGTTTTCAGGCAAGTGTCCAACTTGTCCAGCAGATCCCCTGGGTCGAAGTCTCGAATGGGACACCTGCGGATCTCGATTTGCTCCTGCGCTGCGAGCCGGTCGATAACCTCCTGTCGAATTCCCATGTTCTGGATGTCATGGCTGTCCTGTAGGGTCAAGACGGCCCTGACTCCAAGGTTCGAAAGGGTACGGAAGTCCCCATCTGAGACGAGTTGTGTTCCGACAAGCAGTTCTTCAGTGATGATCGAAAGGTCCAGCAAAGATGCCTCCAACTCCTGGCCGAAGTATGACCGGTGGTGTCACGAATTACAAGCAATGTGCGCTGATCGCCGTGAATCCAACCGACACAAAGGACCAACCCGTCTTGACAGCGATTCCCGCACCGTGCTCTACTGAAACCTCCCAATCAGGAGGATGGCGTGCGAATCTTGTGTCTCATCGACAACCTGGCATCTGGAGGAGCGCAACGACAGCTCGTCACGCTGGCCAGGCTCTTGTCACAGGGGGGCGACGAGGTGGCCGTGGCAACCTACTACCCCCACGAGTTCTTTCGCAAGGAACTCGAGGCCAACGGGATTCCCCACCATCTCCTCCACGTTCCCAACAAGGTCATGAGAATCGCAGCCTTCTGGCGCTTTGTCCGGAAGCAGAACCCCGATGTGGTGCTGGCTTTCCTGCCCACACCCTCCATTCTGGCCGAACTGGCAGCCCTTCCGGTGCGGCGCTTCGGGGTGGTGGTGTCGGAGCGAAACGCCCCCGTGAACGTCTCCGCAGCCAAACAGCTTCCCAGGCTGTTGCTTCACGCCGTGGCCGATGCGGTGGTCAGCAATTCCCACACCAACCGCCTCATGGTGGAACAGGCAGCACCCTGGCTCAAGGGGAAGATCAGAACCGTATACAACACTGTCGATCTGACCCACTTCAGGCCAACCAGGCTACCTTCCGAACACACCCTTCGACTCGTCGGGGTCGGACGATTCGCTCCGCAAAAGAACATCCCAGCACTCCTTGTCGGACTCAGCGAGGTCTTGCGTCGGGGTCGGCACACGAACCTCCACTTGGACTGGTACGGGGACTCCTTCAAAGACAAAGAGGGCTGCTTGACCAGCGCCAGTGGGGAATACGCCAAGGTGGCAGGTCTGATTGAAGAGCTGAACCTGTCAGAGCATGTGGCCCTGCATGAACCCGTTGAAGACATTCGTTCCGTCTACCAGGGGGCTTCGGCTCTCATCCTCCCCTCGATATTCGAAGGGCTTCCAAACGTCGTTTGCGAAGCCATGGCCTGCGGACGTCCCATTCTGGCCACGGATACGTGCGACCACTCCAACCTGGTCACGCACGGGGAAAACGGATTCCTGATTCCCGGGTTTGAGCCCGAAGCGATCGCTTCCAGTATCGAAAAGCTTGGCGCCTGTTCCTCCACAGAGCGACAGCGCATGGGAGAAGAAAGTCGTAGACGGGCCGAAGCGCTCTTTTCCGCAGGCCCCTTCTTGAAACGATACAGAGAGATCCTGGAATCCAGCGCCAACCGAACCGCACCGCAGCCAGGCCATTGGCCGGAAGAAGTGCCGCAGTCCGCTCTGAACATGCTGGGTCGAATTCAGAGAGCAAAGACAGTCACCAGAACCCAATGAGGAGCCAACCATGGCAAGTCGAAAACCTAGAGTGCTGCTGGCCGGACCCTACCCCCACCCGGGAACCATGGAGGGAACCTTTGGGAGAATCCTCACCACCATGGAAACCTCTCCTTTCCTGGGACCCCACGTAGATTTCGTCCCCCTTCGAAAGACCATCCCGGCAGACGGCTCCCTCCCGAAGCGCTTCATCCTGGACATCATCCGCACGATAAGAGCGCTCCCCCAACGCCCAGACGCCATGCACATCATCATGCAGCGACGTCGAAGCCTCGTTCGTGAATTGCCCATGCTCATGGCCGCCCGTCTGGCGAATGTGAAGATCATCATGGACATCCGGGCAGGAAGCCTGCAAGGAGACCTCGATTCACCGGAGACTCCGACCTACCAGAAGCAAATGACCGTCAAGGCGTTCCGGATGGCCGACCACATGGTGATGGAATGCGCCAGTGACGTTCGATACGTTCGAGAGCGCTTCGGCATCGAAGGGGTCTACCTCCCCAACATCATCAAGAAATCGCAGTTTGATTCCCTCAAACCGGCGATGTTGCCCCCCAGGAAGAACGAACCGTTGAAGCTCGTGTACACTGGGCGATTCATCAAGGAGAAGGGAATCAACGAGGTTCTGGACGCGTTGGAGCTGCTGTCTCTCAAGGGACACAAGGTAGAGTTCCATCTGGTCGGGGCCGGGGACGACGGGGTGTTGCTCACCCGGATCAAGCGCTTCGTGGAAGCACCTCCGGAGGGAATTCGAGTCGTCGACCACGGCTTTGTTGATGTGAAAGCGCTCTACTCGCTGCTCTCAGCATCCCACGTCTTCATCATGCCGACGACCTGGCCCGGGGAAGGACACAGCTATTCCCTCAACGAAGCCATGGCCAACGGGCTGGGACTCATCTTGTCCCCGTGGCTCCACTTGCCGGATCTCGTCCCCGAAGGTGGAGTCAATGTGGCCGATGCTGCAAGCCCTCACTCCATCGCCGCTTCCATCGAAGAGTACATTCTCCACCCGGAGCGACTGCACAAGGCAGGAGGGCTGAACCGTCAGAGGGTGAAAGAGTCCTACCTGGATGAAGCAAGGTACCCGAAGCTGCTGGAGCTATACCGTCAGGCAATAAGAAGCTGAGGGGCTGAGTCTACATCTCTTCCTTGATGAATCCATAGTACCGTCCCATCCAGTACGCCAGCAGGTAGTCTCCAGGGACGATGAACACTCGGTCGTTTCGGGCGCATTGTCCCAGTCGGTAGGGGTTTGCCCACCACTGGAAGGTGGACAGGCAGACATCATTCATTGCAATGGGATGCTCGCTCAAGTCGTGGCCCAGGCGACCCTCGCAGTAAGGCTCATATTGTTCAGCAGTGTTTCTAGCTCGAGGGCTCTTTTGGGCCGGGAACTGCTTCAGGGTGCAGATTCCGTCTTCCACAGCCTGCAATGCAGGACCGTCGCTGTCAGGACCCAGCTTCTTCGTTGCGGCCCACATGAAGTTGAACCACGGATTCTTCTGCACGATGAGGGCTTTGGATTGGTCGGCGCGCATGAGCTCTGTGTCCAATTTGCTTTGCAACACAGCTCGCACAGTGGGGTCGAACTCGTATTGAAGGAGAATGTACCAGGCAGAGAACAGCATGGAGAAATTGTTCCAGTTGCTCCTGCACCCCTCGTTGCCGATGTACTCGGAAAGGAACTGCAGATAGTCCCGGAACGGAAGCTGAACGTTCATGGTGGGCCAGTCAAAGCAGTCCAGTTCCCCGGAACGTTGCATCAAGCAGTCGTTGTAGTAGCTCAAGAGCTCTTCGTTGTTCGATTCCACGGCCGCACTGGCGACGAAACTCATGGAGAGAACGGCGAGAAATCCAGGTGTGTTTGCCATGGACGTTGGGAAGAGCCAGCCGTGCTCGGTGTTACGCCCGTCCCAGTCCACAACGGTGAGTTGGTGCTCCATCAGGTGAACCCCCACCTGCTCCAGGAGGCTTGTAGCCATCTCTCGAATTTCAGGGTCGTCCACAAGCTTCGCCACCAAAGGCAGCGCAAACATGTGGCCGGCATATTCGTCCTGAGAGACGTTGTCCAGGAAGCACCATCCGGCGTACTTGTCCAAGCTGCAGTGTTCCGTCGTGACCCACTCCATGGTGTCACCGTCCACCACCTGCGCACACCCGGAGTCTCCGATCTTCACCCATTGGTTGTCGTCCTTCTCCACGTCCGGGATGTACCGGGTTAAGTCTGTGGGGCAACCAATGCCGGCTACGTCCGGGGGGGCATATTGGCGAGTGAAATTCCCCGGTACGCCGGTGATTTCCATTCGTATGACCTCTCCCTCCATAAGAACTCGGATGTTCTCCAGCGCCTCTTGAGAACCGGTCACCGCGTAGCGGAAGGCCTGCGAAGCCAGGTAGTGAGAGCTCCACAAACCATCGTTTTCCCCCGAAGACCAGGAGACGACGTCTTCGTAAGTCGCCTCGTCCAGAGGAACGTCCAAAGTCGAACAGGGTCCCTCCTCTCCCTCGGGGCACTCCGCTTCCTCCCCGGCAAGGGTCACCCCGGCGACAAACTTCAGTTTGGGATGGAGGTGGAGCCTGGGCACCAGTTCGTCGTAGGAAGCGGCCTTCTCAGCGAGGCTCTCCATGGTGCCCCCTTCTTCGTCCGAGCATGTCCCCCACTGCGGGTTTCCGTATTCCCAGGGAGCCACGCATTTCCCATCTTCGCAGAACTTCCCATCCTCTAGGTAGCAGTTGACGGTGATCCACATGCCCCCCTCGCAGGTTCGCAGCATGGAGTCGTTGTTCAAGCACTCCCAATCAACCCCTGTGGCACATTGAGCAGTATCGGGCTGAGTGTCCGCTGCGTCCGATGTGGAATCGGTTTTGGCAACATCGTTCGAAGTGTCGGAGTTTCCCGTGTCTTTGGGGTCGCTGGTTGACGAAGAACAAGCGAACAGTCCCATCAAAATCCAAATCATTACAACTGGAACAAGGCGCATGGCATCTCCTTTCAAAGTCAGACGACGCGAAGGATACCATGGAGAGCCTCAGTTCTTCAGCCTCTTTTGACCATGGGAAACTCAGATGCTGGACGAAGGCCCGTGGGAAAGGAAGGCAGTGACGGCGGCGTGGGCCGGCTGTGGAAGCGAGGGGGTGACCCAGAGGATCTCCTTGTCCTTGCGAAACCAGGTTCTCTGCCTTCGACTGTATTGCCAATGAAGGTGGAAGACACGTTCTTCGGCCTCCTCTCGGGTGATGTGACCGTTGGCGAATTCGAACACGTCACGATAGCCCAGCGCCTTGAATGTCCGAAGGTCAAGGGAGTATCCCTCGGCCACGAGTCGTTGGACTTCGTCGGCAAAGCCGGCGTCGAACATCTGCCGTACTCGTTTTCGCATACGCTCTCGAAGTACGTCCCGGTGCAGGCGGACCCCCAATTTGCAGGCGGTGTAACGACGGGGTGCGAAGCGATGTTCCTGTTGATAGTGAGAGAGGGGAACCCCTGTTTCGTAGAAGACTTCCAGGGCCCGAGTGGTTCGTTGGGGGTCGTTGCGGGCGATTCGGGCAGCGCTCTCGGGATCGACCACCGAGAGCTCCTTCTGGAGCGCTTCCACCCCCAGCGACTCCAGTCTCGATTGAAGCTGGTTGCGAGTCGCCTGGGTTACCTTCGGGATGTCCGCCAGTCCGTGGAGCAGGGCTCGATGATAAAGTCCTGTGCCCCCAACAACCAGGGCCGTCCTTCCCCGAGCGGTGATGCCTGCAATGGCTTCGTCAGCCAGTTCGATATATCGCCCGACATCAAGGGGGGCGTCTGGAGCAGCGATATCAAACAGGTGATGCGGGGCTCTGGCGATCTCCGCAGGCGTCGGCTTGGCCGTACCGATGTCCATTCCGACGTAGAATTGAGACGCATCGCAATTGACGATTTCCAGATCGAATGCCTCGGCAAGGTCGAGGGAAAAGGAGGTCTTTCCGGTAGCCGTTGTGCCGGCGACGGTGATTATCCTCATGTTCGGTTGAACCATCTTGCCACCTCGCCGTGCTCCAGGAAGACTATTACCGGGCGACCGTGTGGGCAGAATGCTGCCAGGTCCACGTCATCCATCTGTTTGAGGAGTGCCACCACTTCCTCTCGGTCCATGGGATCCCCTGAACGCACCGCAGAGTGGCAGGCCATGGTGGAAATCGGCTTGTGGAACAGCTCCACGGTGTCGGTGGTGCTGTCTACGTCCTCCAATTCATCCAGTAGAGCCTTCAACGGACGCTCGGGAGAGCGCTGCCCCAGCAGCATCGGGGCGCCCTTGATGGCTGCGGTGCTTCCTCCAAAGGGCTCCACCACAAAGCCGAGGCGTTGCAGAAGTTCCTGCTTGTCGTCCACAGAGGCCATCTGGCTGGGATCCAATTCGATGAGCATAGGGACCAGCAGATTCTGCACCACGACCTTCTTCTCCTGGAATTGCCTCCGGAGTTGTTCGAAGAGGATTCGCTCGTGGGCTGCGTGCTGGTCCACGACGACGAGGCGTTGCCCCAGTTGTCCCAGAAGGTAGCACCGAGCGTACTGCCCCAGGTATCGCATGTCGGAGAGCCTCTGGGGGAGATTTGGGGGGGACACTTCCCAGGTTGGTGGCTCTGGCTGGAGGCGACTGGACCCTGGAATCACCGGGGGAATGGGGGCGCTTCGAGGCATGAACTGGAGGGATGGATCTCGGCGGGGCGGAGCTCTAAATGGGGTGTGGCCGCCTTGGAAGGGGGAGGGGGCAGACTGGGTCGCCTCTTCCACCGCCCGCTGAATATGAGGGTTGTCCGCCAGGGTGACTTGAACGGCTCGCTGCACGGCGCCGAAGACCTCCCGGGAGCGCTCGAAGCGAACCTCGATTTTGGTGGGGTGGACGTTGACGTCGAGTTCTCCCACCGGGACGTGAATGTCCAGTACGGCGTATGGGTAGTCCCCGGAACCGAGGAGGGTCCCGTACCCCTTTCGAATGGCCTGAATGATGAGCTTGTCTCTAACGAACCGGCCGTTGACATAGGTAAACAGCCCCGACGTTCCTCGCTTTCTTACGGAGGGCTCACTGATGAACCCGGAAACGGTGACGGGGCCCTCCACGAAGCACTCGTACAGTCCTGCACAGACCAACTTGCCGAAGATGGAATAGATGCGAGCCATGGGGTCGTTTTCTGCAGGTGCCGAGAGAATCTTTCGAGCTTCCGATTGGAGTGAAAAGTGAACGCGATGATGGGCCAGCGCCATACGCTGAACGGTCTCTGTGATGTGTTGTACCTCGGTGCTGTCCTTTCTAAGGAACTTGCGGCGAGCAGGGACGTTGAAGAAGAGATCCTCCACGAGAATCTCCGTTCCCCGGGCCATGGAAACCTCTTCTTCCTGAATTTCCCCTCCCCCATTGAGGGTGAGTTGAATCCCCGTGGCTGCTTCCTTGTGCCGGGTGCGCAACGTAAATCGACACACCGACGCAATACTGGGGAGCGCCTCCCCTCGAAACCCGAAGGTTCGAATGGCCCGCAGGTCGTCGAGACTCATCAACTTGCTCGTGGCGTGGCGCTGGAGACTCAGCCTGGCATCCTCAGGGGCCATTCCATGGCCGTTGTCCACCACACGAATGAGCCCCTTGCCGCCCCCTTTGACCTCCACCAGAACTCGCGTGGCGCTTGCATCCAGGGCATTCTCCACCAACTCCTTCACCACCGAAGCAGGGCGTTCGACAACCTCCCCGGCAGCGATCTGGTTCTGGAGATCTGGCGGCATGACTTGAATGGTAGTGCGCATTGGGCATCCCTCTTGCGTGTCCAGGGGAGACAAGATAGCATCTCTTACAGCCCGGAACAAGGAGCCCCGGCCCATGACCCTTCCTGCAAAAACCGTCGCAAACCTACCCTTTCTGCTGGCCTTTGTCATGCTTTGTTCCGGATGCCTTAAGGAACCCGCCGACCCCGCTGGAGCCCCGGGAGACAAGGTCGTCATCCTCCTCGAAAGCCCCCCTCGTGACCTGGACCCTCGGTTTGTCACCGACTCCTCCTCTTCCAAGGTGTCACGACTCATTTTCTGCTCCCTGACCACCAACGAGACCGAGGACTTGAGGCCCCAATTGGAGGTGGCGACCTCCATCGAGCCCGACTGCGAACCAGGGGTGGAACCTTGTCTCGACTGGGTCATTCGGCTCCGAGACGATGTGTTCTGGCATGATGGAGAGCGGGTCACCGCCGAGGACGTGGTGTATACCTTCGAATCCATCCTGGACGAGAAACTGGGCTCACCCTTTCGAGGGGACTTGAGCCGAAAAATTGAATCCATCGAGGCAGTGGACGGGGCGGTACACATTCGCCTCCAGGTTCCCGTGGCGACGTTCTTCTCCGACCTCTCCATCGGTCTTGTCCCCCGGCACATCCTGGGAAACTCCGGGGACACCTCGGGGACCTTCACGAAGGGATATGTCGGATGCGGCCCCTTTCGGTTTGTCGAGCAATACCGGGAGCAGAAGGTGGTTCTTTCTCGGTTTGAAGAGTACTTCAAGCCGGTGGGCCCCGAAACCGTTGTGGTGCGCACCGTTACCGACGAAGCGACCCGGATTCTGTCCATCATGGCCGGAAGCGGCCACATCGTGGTCAACGGAATCTCCCCTCCCGTGGTCTCAACCCTCGAGGACGAGCCCCAACTCAAGGTCCTGAACCACCCCGCTGCCTGCACCACCTACATGACCTTCAACCTGATGTTGCCGCGGCTGGCCAAAGAAGAAGTTCGCCGAGCCATCGCTCTGGCCATCGACCGACAAAATATTGTGGAGGAACAGTTTCGGGGGATGGCGGTCCTTGCAAGAAGCATCCTTCCCCCCATGCACTGGGCTTTCAACTCCGACTTGCCGGAGATTCCCTACGACCCCGAGCTGGCAGAGAAGCTCCTGGACAAGGCGGGGTATCCCAGAGACCCCGAAACCGGAATTCGATTCGAACTGACCCTGAAGGTCACGGTGGACCGCTTTAGAAAGAACATTGGGGCCATCATCGCTCACCAACTCCAACGAGTGGGCATCGAAGTGCGCCTGCTTCCCCTGGAGCTTTCCACCTTCCTGTCGGACGTTCGAAAGGGAAACTTCGAGTTGTATATCCTCCAGGTACCCGAAGTCATCGATCCAGACATTCTTCGATGGCTCCTCCACTCTCAGTCCTCTCCGGAGGTGGCACCAAGGGAGGGCTCTAGCCGGTACGGACTGGCCGACCGAACCCTCTTCACCCCACACTTTAAGGAGGTTCAGGGCCCCTACGCCGACGAATGTCGCACCCGTTGGTTTCCCTTTGTTGTCGAGACCGGGTTTGGAAACTGGCTTCGAAGCTCCTTTGGGATGCCCACCCAATCGGGAAGCGGGAATCGGAGCTTCTTCTTCGACCCGACCCTGGATTGTCTCCTCGATCTGGGATTTACGACCATGGCTGAAGAAAAGCGGCTGGGCTACTACCGGGAGGCGCAGCGCATCGCCATGGACGCTCTACCCATCCTCCCGCTGTGGCATGAAGACAACGTTGGGGTTGTGAATCGGGCGATAGAAGGGTACCGACTGCTCCCCATCAATCGGTATGGTCCCGTCATAGAAGTGCGCTAGTTGAAACCCTTTTCGGGTAACCTTCTTGCCTTTTTCGGTCTCCAATCATACATATCTTGTTGAGTCCCGGCTCAGAAGACCGGGTCGGGATCGAAGAGACGCACCGGGTGCACCAACCAAGCGGCCGCCAGGAAGCGCCAGAGGGAATTGAATGAAGTTCGATGCACATGCGGGATTGAAGCGAGGGTTGGATGTTGTCCTGGTGCTGGCCATGCTTTATGCGGCCGCGGTGGGATTTGGCCTGATTCGACACGGCGGAAACTTCGAGGAGGGCACAAAGGCCCCCGATTTTCTGGTTCGTTCCATCTGGGATGGGAAGGATTACAACCTCGAAAAACTCAAAGGAAAAACCGTCCTCTTGAACTTCTTTTCCACCGGCTGTCCCTCCTGTCGAAGAGAACTCTCGGTGGTTGAGGACCTTCAGCGCCAAGGGGGAGATCGTCTCAAGGTGCTGGTTGTGTCCGCAGACGATCCCAAAGACTTGAAAGCCTTCATGGCCGAGCGCAATACTTCCCTCGAAGTCACCGTAGACATTTCCCGAGCCCATGACGCTTACGGCGTCTCCACCATCCCCTACATGGTCGTCATTGACCCCGACGGGAACATTCGTGAGGACGTCGTGGGGGATATTCGCTGGAGCGACATCGAACCCTGGCTTCCGTAGCTTCTTTTCATCCCTCCCTTGCTTCCTCAGGGTTGGTTCTTGAAAACAATTGTGTTGCTGTGGTAGAAAAAGGCACGAACGGTTTTAAGGGGGACAAGCGATGAAGCTGCGGCTCACGGGGCCGGAGGGGCAGGTCATTGAGCGCGATTTGGGGAACGGAACGGTCTCCATCGGGCGTGCCCCGGATAACGATTTGATCATAGCGGATCAGACCGTGTCGAGACACCAGTGCGTCATCTCCTTTGATGCCCAGGAAGGTGTCGCTGTCCTGGAAGAGGCCCAAAGTCGCTATGGAACCTCCGTCAACAACCAATCTTTGGACCGCCCAGCCGTTCTCTCTCCAGATGACCGCTTCTCCGTTGGAATGTGGAATGGGGAAGTCTTCGACGAGACTCTGCGAGGGGGAAGCGACCAACTCGAGACCCGCAAGCTGAGTACGTTCGACACTGTGTCCAAGGCAACCATGCGCTCCACCCGCAAGACCCGAATCATCGATGGGTCGCTGGGAAACAAGCGGACCACCCGCCTGCTCCTCCTTCTGAGCGGAGGGGTTCTCCTGCTCCTGCTGCTACTCTTCTTTCTGAATGACGCGGGAAGTTGATCCTCGCCATGCGCGTTCCCGAAAAAATGCAGGTCTTCCTCGTCGCAGTGGCTCGCAAGCTCATTCGCACAGCGATGGTTCTTATGGGAGTATTGACCCTGGTCTTTGTGGTGGTTCGAGCAGTCCCAGGAGATCCCGCCGTGTCCATCCTGGGAGAACAAGCTCCCCCCGAGGAGCTGGCGCGGCTGCGGCAACAGATGGGGCTGACCCTTCCTCTTCATGAGCAGTTTGGACGGTATCTGGGGGATGTCTTCGATGGCAGTTTGGGACGCCCCTATTCCAGAGTTCACAAGGATGCCACGGTCTCCAGCCTCATCGCCGAGGTATTTCCATTTACCCTGGAGCTTGCCCTCACGTCGGTTCTTCTTGCGGCCCTCTTTGCCATTCCGTTGGGGCTTCTTGCTGCGATGAGGAGAAACGGCCCCCTCGACCACGCCTCTCTCATGGTTACTCTCCTGGGAATCGCCATGCCCGGATTCTGGTTGGGGCCTCTGCTCATTTACCTTTTTGCGGTGGTGTGGAAGGTGGTCCCCGACCCTGGAGCCGGGGTCCAGGGGTTCTCCACGCTCGTGCTCCCCGCCTTCGTCCTGGGGTTGGCCCTGTCTGCTAAGCTCACCCGCATGGTTCGAAGCAGCGTCCTGGACGTTCTCCAGCAGCCCTACGTCCTGGCAGCACGCTCTCGAGGGTTGCCTGCCCGGCGAATCATCCTGCGCCACGTCTTGAGAAATGCGATGATCCCCGTGGTGACGGTGCTTGGGATGCAGTTTGCAGCGTTGCTCTCCGGGGCAATTATCACAGAGAAAGTGTTCGCACGTCCCGGAATTGGAACTCTGCTGCTGCAAGGCATCGCCTCTAGAGACTACGCCATCGTTCAGGGAACCGCCCTCTTCATCGGCCTGATCTATGTGGGGGTGAACCTCGTGGTGGACCTCCTGTACATGGCCGTAGACCCCAGAATTGCACACACCTTCGCGGCGGGGAGGCGACCATGAAGCTGGGGTTTCGACAGATTCTCGTCGGCTTTGCTGCGTGCTATGTGGTCAGCCTGATCATTGCCGGGGTGGCGGCCCCCCTTCTGGCTCCTTACACCCCCGAAGAACGAGACGAAGAACGCCTGCTGGCTCCACCGGAGTCGGGGCACCTCCTGGGAACTGATGAGCAAGGACGAGACATCTTGACTCTCTTGCTCTACGGGGCTCGAGTGGCCCTGTTGGTGGGCTTTGGGGCGACCTTGGCGTCTATGCTCATCGGGGTTCCTCTGGGACTCTTCTCCGGCTGGGCTCGTGGGTGGGTGGATAGCCTCATCATGGGAGTGTCGGAGGTGGTCTTTGCCTTTCCCGGGATCCTCCTGGCCATTCTCCTGGTGTTCATCACCCAAAGTCCGTCCATTTTCAACGTGATGCTGGCCCTTTCAGCCACGGCCTGGGCCGGATGGGCACGATTGGTTCGAGGACAGGTGCTCCAGGAACGAGAGAAGGACTATGTGAAGTTCGCCATCACCTCCGGCGCCGGAATTCCTCGGATTTTGGTGGTGCACATCCTCCCCAACATCGTCGGCATCGTTCTGGTTCAACTCTCCTTTGCCGTGGGTGCGGCCATTCTGGCGGAATCAAGCCTGAGCTTCATCGGCCTGGGCCCCCAGGATATGCCCTCCTGGGGAAGCATGTTGAGCGAAGGGGCGGCCCTGTTTATCTGCTCCCCCTACGTGGCGACTTTCTCGGGATTGGTCATCTTTCTGGCTGTCTTGTCCTTCAATATCTTGGGGGATCGTCTCCGAGACCATATGGCCCAGCCCGACCCCATCACACGAGGTTGATTGCATGCCTTCCAAAGAAATGAAGAAGAAAATTGGCGCCCTCTTTCTCGTGGGATTTCAGGGGCGAAACGTCAGCAAACCACTAAAAGAGATGATTACCAAATACCATGTGGGGGGGCTTATCTTCTTTTCCAGGAACGTCTCGGAACCCAAACAGGTATGGGAACTGATTCGCTCCTTGAAGCAACCGGGACTGCTCCTTTCCATCGATCACGAAGGGGGGCGGGTCAATCGACTTCCAGAGCCCGTGACGCAGCTTCCTCCCGCAGGCGTTCTGGGGCGCCACCACTCCCCCGAAATCGTAAGGAAAGCGGCCGAGATCCAGGGGTGGGAGCTTGCGGCGTTGGGTTTCAACTACTGCTTTGCTCCGGTGGTGGACGTGTGGACCAATCCCAACAACCGAGTCATCGGCGACCGAGCCTACAGTAACGATCCCCACGAGGTAGCCACCCTGGCCATGGCCGCATTGCAGGGACTTCAAGAAGCGGGAGTTGTGGGGTGCGCCAAGCACTTTCCAGGGCATGGAGACACTCGAGACGACAGCCACAAAGTGCTCCCCCGAGTGGGCACGGAACGGAAGGTGTTGGAGGAGAGGGAGTGGGTTCCCTTCCGCCACGTCATTCAAGGAGGTGTGCGCAGCATCATGGTGGGGCACCTGCTGATGGAACACATCGATCCCACCCTCCCGGCGAGCCTGTCGAAGGCCGTGGTAGATGGAATCTTGCGCAAGAAGCTGGGATTCCAGGGGGTGGTGGTTTCAGATGACTACGAAATGGACGGGGCGAGAGGAATTCCGCTGGAGGAGCGGGTGTTGCTTGCCCTCCAGGCCGGGGTGGATCAGTTGATGTTCTGCCATTCCCAGGAGGTCCAGGTGCGAGCCATCGAGACCATTTACAAGGCCCTGGATGGTGGAATCTTGAAAGAAGAGCGCATTCTTGAAGCCCACGCCCGGATCATGAATTTGAAACGCCACGCCTCCCATGTGACCTCCGCCAGCACCCCGGAGGAACTCCTGGCAGCACTCACCATGGAAGACCACAAGCGCTTTGCCGCATCCATGGCGTCGATTTGATGGAACAAGCGGGCCGTCAGGACTGAATGGAGGGGTACCAGGCTCTGGGATCCTTGGACCACCGCCTCAAGAAGCGCTCCAATCCAAAAAGGAGAAGTCCCATGCCCAGGCCCAGCAGCAGGCTTTGAGGATCTTTCCAGACTATCAGCTTGAACCAGGCAGTGAGGAGGAGGACCAGAGAGCCCACGAGGAGTTTCCACCCTCGACCCCTCCGGTTTTCCACAACCTCGTGCAAGATGAAGTACCCCAATATCAGCGTGTGCCCGGAAACATCAAGGTATTCCAGTAGCTTGAAGATGGATATGGCGCTCACGAACAGGAGCGCAACAGACGAGATCAGCCCCGCCCCGGAAAATCGAAAACGGTGAAAATCAATCAGAGCCTCCGCCATGAGGATTCCAAATGGAAGGGCTAGAGGAACCATATACATCGCACCGGCGACAAAGTGAGTCTTCTCCCCCTGAATCCAGACCGGGAACGGGCCGAAGGCCAAACAGATGCCTGCAGACAGCGCTGCCACGACAAGGGCCAGGGCGATGGTAAAGACTCGATCGTTAAAGCGGGCGACCTGGGATTTGTCGGGTTGGCTCATGGGTTGAATTCGCAGATGAAGGGGAAGCTCCCCTTGCACTGATCGTCATTCCAACGACCGTTGGCTTTGAGCTGTGTGCAATCTTCTCCCCCCAAGAAGCCGCCGTTGTCGGGTTGCCCATCGTCCCAGAAAGTGAAATTCACCCCCTCATCGTTGGACCACTTCCATTCTCCCAGCCAATTCTGCCACAGGCCAATCCACATGGTTCCGGAAATCTGGCTCTTGAGGAAGTCGTTCTCCCCTTGATCGTTCATCGTGACGAAGTAGGTGCCGGAGTCCTTGCAGAAGCTCTCTGCCTTGTCCCACTTCCGGGCCTCTGAGCAAAGATAGTAAGCGTGACTTCCGTACAGCACCCGCTGGCAGCCGTTGAGTTGGGGGCACCCGCTGCATAGGAACTGACAGGTTCCGGCGCTACACTCCATGACCCCTTCGCAGGTTCCACAAATGCCACCGCAACCGTCGGTGCCGCAGTTCTTTCCCTCGCAATCGGGAACGCAAACGCAAGCTCCTTCGACGCATTCGTGGTGCTCGGCACATTCCCCGCAAGAACCGCCGCAGCTATCGTCCCCGCAGATCAGTCCCTCGCACACGGGGATGCAGGTGCAGACTCCTTGCGAGCTGCACTCGTAGCCCTCGTCGCATTCGCCGCAGTCTCCGCCGCAGCCGTTGGGCCCACAGTTCTTGCCCAGACACAACGGGGCGCAGACACATTCCCCTTCCACGCACATCTCTCCAATGTCGCACGAAGGTTGGCAGCAGTTGGGGTTGTTGATTTCGTGGGTGCAGGCGCCTTCATAGCACCAGTCGTCGGTGCAATCGTTCTGGTCGTCGCAGTCATCCACTACCTGGAAGACAGTGCCGTCGGCAGTGCACGAGACCACACTGCCCTTGTCACAGGCAACCTCCCCCGCTTCACAAATGACCGGCAGGTCAATGGGAAGGTCCAACTCGATGTCCACGCCATCGGCTTCGATATCGGCGCCCGCTGAGTCGAGATCTCCCAGGTCGTCCAATCCGTCACCAAGAACGTCCTTTCCACCCTCTTCGCCGTCAAGCCGGCTGTCTTCCTGGCCTTGGGAGTCTTTTGGAGGGGTGAGATTCTTCGTGTCCACATCAAACTCGATGGTGGGAACGCTGTTGGAGTTCTCGGATCCGCCGCAGCTACTGACGGTCAGAAGAAACCCCAATAGGATCAACAACCTCTTAGACAAAGTTCACCCCCATACTTGCGCACCAGAAGAGTACGAAAAGGGGAGTCAGGGGTCAAGAAGAAGGGACTTTCTCTAGCTTCACCATGCGCAAAAAACGCTCCTACCCCGGTCAAGTAACTGTGTGCGGAATCAGTCCGCTCGTCTGGAGCGATGCTCTCCGTCCCGCGCTTCCCCCCCCGAGTCCATGGATGGGCGGCCGATTTCTCTGAACTCTCGGGGAACTCAAAGCTCAAAACCCACGGTTCACCGGGCTTGCAGCCCAATTCGTCCTTTTTTTCGGGGCAAGTCTTGTGCTAGAATCCGGGCCACCGTGCGGTGAGGGTTTTGATGCATTCTTGGGAGAAAAGAGTAGCGTTGCTGATCGTGTCGTTCCTCTTTCTGATGGCTGCCTTCTACAGCCAGCAGGTTCGGCTTGATCTGAAGATGGACGAGGCTCGACGTTGGGATTACCGCCTGGCGGAGACCACGTACCTGCCTCCAAACGAAGTTTTGCAGGTGCTGTCCTTAGGCTACAAGGCCTTCCTGGCCGACATGATCTTCATGCAGGCAAACAACCACTTTGCGACGCACCTGTCTTTCGATCGAAAGTACGTTTGGCTCGACAACTACGTCGGCGCCATCATCGGATACTGCCGAAATTCCAAGGGAGTTCGAGTCCCCATTCCCCCGGAGCTGTGTGATGGCTCAGACGGTACGGAGTGGGTGGACGGGCTCTTTCCCTTCAACCCTCGGGTCTACCTTTGGGCTTCCCAGGTGGTGAAGTATGCCCAGCTCATCACCGACGACATCGTGGACAAGAGCATCTACTTTGGAAAGACGGGGATCCACTACTGCCCCGACTCCTGGGAGCTCTATTACGATGTCGGCTTCAACCTTTTCTTCGAGTACCGAGGGCTGGACGAGGAGACCAAGCAGCTCAAGAAGAAGGAAGCGTTGGACTACTTCTCCCTTGCAACCACCCTCCCCAATTCCCGGGTGGGAACGCACTTCGCCACTGGGACGATGTGGACGAGAGGCTCCAAGGAGCAGGCGTTAAAGCAGTTCTATTCGACGTACTACCATTCCTCCGAGCAGGATCGTTCCGAGATGCGCAACCTGGCCAGGACTTACGGTCACAGTCGGTTGGCAGACACCCTCGAAGCAGAAGAGAAGTCCTGGAAAGAGGATTTTCCCTATATTTCAATTCACTTGTACCAGCTCCTTGGGCCCCGACTTGACTCCAAGGCAGGCTTTCAAAAGGAGTGACATGATTCAATCCAAGAAGATCCTCATCACCGGTGGCGCCGGTTTTATCGGCTCTTCGCTGGCGCAGCGGCTGGCGGACCACAACGAGGTCGTCCTCTTTGACAACTTCACCCGAAATGCCCTCGAAGGGAGTGGACTGGAGTCCCATCCCAACGTCAAGGTCATCAAGGGGGATGTCTTAGACGAAAAGGCCGTCGAGGCCGCTGTCCAGGAAGCTCAGATCGTTGTTCACATGGC
>CALFHQ010000840.1 GCA_937876385.1 uncultured Pseudomonadota bacterium | reverse complement strand
CGAATCGCCGCATTTCGCCACATAGGGGTCAGACCCTTTCGTTTTTCCTTTTCCTCCCGTCCACCCCCGAATCGCCGCATTTCGCCACATAGGGGTCAGACCCTTTCGTTTTTCCTTTTCCTTCACCAGAGGAGCAAGAAACGCCCAGAAAGAATGCATGGGGGCTGACTGCAGGCTATCCTCTCAATCCAATTCCACGCCAAGCAGGCTCAGCAGCTCTTCGACTTTGAAGTCACCGACGGGATTGCGGCTCATGAGCAGGCTGAACTGTTTCAGTTGTTCCACGAGCCGAGGCAGCATGGAGGGATCCTGGGCTGCTTCCCGCGGCGTCATTCCATCCAGTGCCGGCACAGGAGCGTTGGGCCACTGCTCAAGGTAGTACCGTCGGGTGTGCTGACTGACGAGTTCTTCCATGACGTCCTTGGGAATATCCTCTTCCTGGGGTGGGGTGCCCGTGGGCTGTTCCACAGAATCGAAAATCTTCTGGGCATCCTCGAAGGAGTCCAGTTTGTGGCGGATATGAGTACCGACGTTCTTTTCAAGGAGAGCCTTTCCTTTCTTGAGTCGGGGCCTCGAATTGGTGACCAGGGTCAGTTTGTTGTCGCCGAAGTGGACTCTTCCCAGCACGATCTGCTCCAAGTTCTGGTGGGCCCTCTTCTTTCTGTGCCCCGAGAGCCAGACCAGTTCTTGACCGGAAGGATCGAAGCTTCGATGGCGTGAAAGCACGTCGCGCACTTTGTCGACGTCGTCCACTTCGTAGTAAGCCTCACAGAACTCCATGGGTTCGCCGTCAGTCGTTTGCAGTTGAGGGGGACGATTTGCAAGCCGGTTCGCTTCCACGATCAACCGATGCACCACGTCAAATTGCTCCGTCATCAGCTCGAACAGCCGTTCATCTCGGCGCCCTGTACCAATCTCTTCAAGCAGGACTTCGAGCCCGTCCATCACGAAATCGAGATACCTCCTTGCCAGAGGGACTGCCATGTCCAATTGGATGTGTGACGAATACCGCCGCAACCGCACCACGATGAGGTCCCACTGGTGCAAGCTCTCTGTGGCAGCACGTTCCTGCACCTCAAAGACCTCACCACTGTGGAGGTCCTTCAGTCGCATTCCCTGATGGAATCTCACTTCCTGGATTTCCACGAGTCGAAACCGTTCGCTTCCTGTCTGCTCCAGCATCCGAATGGCGACTGGCGACAGCTCGGGGCGATGCCGATTCAGGTAGCGACGTGCCACAGTCGATCCCCCCGGCAGTTTCTTCAAGAAGAGTACCCAGGGGAAGAAAAGCATCCTGGCGTATTGGGTTTCCACGTCATCGAGGTCTTCGAAGAAGAACCTCTCGTACGCTTCGCCAAAGGCGTCCACCATGTTGTGACTCTGGCTGAGCTCCAAAATGGGGGTCAACAGTGCCTCGAACTGCTCCGATTCAGTAAGCTTTTGTGGGGATTCCCTTTCGGTGCCGGCATCTGCGACAGATAATTCCTTATTCAGACAGCATTTCTTGTACTTCTTCCCCGAGCCACAGGGACAGGGGTCGTTTCGTCCAACATTCATTGTTGCCTCCACTCCGGTTTTCAGTGGTTTGTTGTTCCACCAAGAACATTGAGTATCAAGATATCCACGAGAAGTCGACTGAAGCTTGTGGCAGTGCCAACGGGCTGCAGAAGCACGAGGGGTTCGGCAGGAAATTTGGGGGCTACTCATGGTGCGGTGTGGCAAGAGAGCTTAAGGGAACGGCATTGCTCTTAGGACCGTAGAGCGGGTTCTACTTCTTGGGGGTCGGGTGTCGAAAGGCACAAAAACCGTCTCTGCAGGCCGGTACGACGCCTATGCAACTCGCATGGGAGCTCATGACGGCCACGCAGGCTACGCTGCTGCACTGCTCGGCGAATCTCGTCTTGTAGAGCTCAAGCTTGGTCTTGGCGATGGACGTGCCCCGGCCTCCCGCCGTGCAACCGCAGCAATCGGCCTTCACCGCTACGCAGTCGGCGTCACTGGAACAACGCTGCTCGTCTCTCTTTACCAGGCGTGAATTCGGGGCATAGATCGATGACACGACCTTGAACTTGCGGGCGGGGCCATCCCAGGCCACGTATACCCCGTAATCATTGAGGAACTCCTGGTTAGACGAGATCCATCCATTGGTCTCCCCGGAGGCCGCACGCTGCGGGTACGCTCCGGGACGTTGTGCCACGTCCAGCTCCTCAGGGTCCCAGGAGTTGAGCCTGTCCAGCGCCTGCTTTGCCGCTTTGGGGAGGACCCAGATCGGCAGGCGGACAGAGGAGGTCTGCCCATGGTCTCTCCAGTCAACGGCGAGGGTGTATCGGCCTGGGTCCGAGATCTCGAACAACGTAGTCAGGTCGTATCCTCCCTCGGTGTTGTCTGTTTCTCCGGCCGGTATGGTCCACGGTGCGTTCTTGCCCCCGCAGTCTCCCCACACGGAGCGAGTCGTTCGTCCCTTCTCAGTGAGCGTCAACTCGGTTTCGTCGTCGGCCAGCAACCGGACCCTGTGGTTTGGCCAGAAGCCGCAGTGGCGGACCGTTTGGGGCTTGCTGCTGGTGTTCTTGAGCTCGAAGTTGAAGATCATCTTCTCACCCAGCGCCACCGCGGGGGCGGGGTCACCCGGGGCGCTCGCCAGTGTGACGTGAAGAGAGAGGTTGGCGGTCTTTGCACTGTCACCAACGGCACCGATGGAGAAGGCCGACACCGTCGAGAAGACAAGCAGGAAGCCGAGTTGTCTGAAGATAGGAGAGAGCATGAATCACCTCGTTTTGTGGCTGCCTGTAGAGCCCAGGAGTTGGAACTTGCCGGAAATGGGAAACCAGAGAAGGGGGGCATTTAAGGACCTCTTCGTCGTCTTCATCGTCGTCTCCAGCGCTTCAGCCGATATCGAGCATAAACACACAGGCTACTCCACAGCCGGGAAGCAGTTGCCCTGGTCAGAGCAACTCCAATCGCTGTTTTCCCACGACAATTCGGAAACCTTCTCGTACTTCAGGTGGCTCTTGATGTCTTCCAGGGTCACGCTGGCAGAGATGTTTCTGAAGCTGGCGTAAGCAACCCAACCCGCCTCGGGGTCGTCGGGGTCCACCAGAATCCAGTCCTCCGTGTCGTAGAAGAACACAGCAGAGGCTGCATCATCCGGGTGAACCACTTCGTCGGGAGGCAGGGGGCGTTTGGGAGGCAGGCAGAGACCCCCACAGCAAAGTGTTGGAACATCTCCCAAATCCACCTCGTCATATTGAACAGCGCCGGCCCCCGTGTCCCCCGAAATTCGGATGAATGCCGGAATCATCGCGCATCCCCCTACCGACCCGTTATCGAGCCACTCTTGTGCGCTTTTGCAGGTCAAGCTGTCAGAGTCGCACCAGTAGGTGGTGGTGAAGCAGGAACCTTCAGCCACCACGTCCGGGGTGCAATTGTCGTCCGGCGGGTTGCACTCCTTTCGAATGGACAAGGAGCGATCCACCGTCCCCAGGTTGCTGATGTCCTGATCACCAACGGAGAAGCTGAACTTGGATTCCGTGGAGGTCAACAGGTCTTCTTCTCCGGGAAGGACGGCGCCGCGGCCGGCTATGTGATGCACATGGCCCTCTTCGGCTTCGATGCCCTTCTGGAAGGTTTGCAGGGGCACCGCCAACTGCCAGTAGCCTCGAAAGGTGTATCCGATACGCTTCAAGGTCACTTCCATGGCTTCCTTGAGGTCGCTCCTCACGATCTCGTCGGCGTTGACATACGTGTAGTGGCCACCGGTGAGGCATGCCAGTTCCACCTGTTTGGCGTCACGCTCTTTGTATCCCCGAGCGGCCATCTGAACGAAGTGCACCGGGATTCGGTCGGCAAAGGCATCCTGTTCGATGAGAGCTCGAACCGTTGCATAGTCGGTGTTGTATTTCTCACAGGGGCCGGTGCAGTCGTTCAGATCGGCACCTGGGGAGCAGGTGTCCGGTCCGTCGTCGATGACCAGAATGTGCTGGAAACCGGCGTTCTGGGCGGTGGGGCTCACCTTCATGAAGGAGTACACATCCTCTACGACGGTCCACAGCGGACTTCGCCCACGCTCGTCTCCCTGAAGAGCTTTCAAAGGGGAAGTCGTGCTAAACTGGTCACCAAGAATGCGGCTTCGGTCGGTGCTCAGGCAGTTCAGCTTCCTCCCAGTATCCCCAGCCGGACTGCAGACCACGTCGAGACTGTCCTCGTTGTACGTGAACACAATCACCGGGTCGTCTGGATTGAGGTTGTTGATGAGAGATTCCACGGCACCCAGACGAGCCCAGTTGGGGTCTGTGGCGTTTAGGGTGGCGTTGTATCCAGGGGGAAGAGCATTTTGTACGGAGGTGAGGCTGTCTTCGTAGTAGGGGGGGTAGGGACGGACGAAGCCATTCATGGATCCACTCATGTCGATGACAATTGCCAATGCCACGGTGGACCCTCTGCCCTTCTCGTCAGACTGCCCGTACCGGAAGAAGGAAACGTCTTCCGGGTATGAGGAGTCCAGATGATACTCGGTGGAGCACCCCATCCACACGGTGCGAGTTGGCTCTATGCACTCAATGTTCAAGTTGAACATCTCAGGCGTGACGTTGGTTTCGTCGATAGCGCTCCACCCCCATCCGTCTCCTGGTAAGATGGACTGATCGCGGTCTTCCTTGTCACCCCTTGGGAGGGTACCCTTCAATAGAACGTTAAAGAGGAGGCCGTCCGGACTCTCATCGGCAGACCGGCACATCGGTTCAAAGGAGTAACCGTCGGCTGATTCTACCTTCTTCATGGGAACGGCACTGAGGATGAAAGCTTGATCCCAACTTCGCTGTGTTGGAATCAACTCCCGTGGCTCCGAAGAATCACATCCTGAGAATCCCAGCAGGAGCGTCGCCACTACCGGCAGCAAGAAGGCCGAAATGCGAGTTGTGCAAGCGAGCCGCATGTTGTTTTTCTCCGTTGTCCGTCGTTCTTTCAACCGGATTCACTGCCTATCATCTTTCCTTGTGATTCGATGTCAGAATACATGACTGGTTTTCAACAAGCAAACCGCTACAGACAGAGCAGACCGCGGCGAAAAATGCCACCTGGGTAGTGGTGAGTGCGTGTGTGGAAAACTGATGCCCTCGGACGCCATCTGTCCTACCCCCTGTGGCATGGTGTGAATGAGTGGGGGAGGTAAGAGATGCGTGCTTCTTTGCAAACGGAGATCTTCGAGTACCTGGGGGACCACCCGGTGCGGCAAGCAGCCAAGCTGCTGTCGTACGCCCGCGCCCAGACGGTTCCCAACCTGGAGCTGGTCCGCCGGATTCAGTCGTTGAAGCGGCAGTTGGAGCGGGGTGCGACGCTCCAGGGGGATGATCCGTTCCTGGCATCGCTGACCTGGTGGCTCTTTCTCTGGTACGGTGCCAACATGCTGGACATGATCTCCCAGCGCCGCCCCCCGGGTGCTCGTCCCACCGACGCATCCATCCGCAGGATCACCCGGGAAATAGGGAAGAGTCCCTACTTCCGGAGCCTCAACCAGAAGCTGCGCAAATACTCCCGGATTTTCGGCAGACCAACGCCCCACACCTTTGTCGTTGCGCACTGTCGTGAGGGGTTTGAGGTCCGTGGCCACATCCGATATCTGGGCAACGACCACCTGGCTCATCTTCCAGTGGGCAGGTACCCCGAATTCGTTGGCCGCGTGGTCAAGGTCCTCATGACCCAACGGACCTACGGCGTCTTTGGTGTCCCACCGCAAGAGCCCGTTTTCTGCAAACTGCACCTGCAGCGCAGAAAGGAAGATTGATCCTGCGATTCAAGGCTCGCGCTTGAAGGTGCCAGAGGTTGGGTCGATGATGAAGAGGGTCTTGCCCTCTTTCCTGGCCTTCTCCCGGGCGTATTGGACCGCGTCTGCGGTGCCGCCCTGTCCCTTGTCCGGCTTGTTGTCCCAGATGGCTATGATGTAGCGTGCGTCGTCGACGACCCAGAGTCCCGCCTGCTCAAAGGCGGCCTCAGTGCTGCCGGCAGCGACAGGCGGCAGCTTGGGACGATGCCGGGCGGCTGCGAGGAATTCCTGCAGGCTTGCGCGGCCGGCGTCACTGTCGAAGGTTGCGAGGTATTCTTTTTCCGGCAGCGGCAGGACCGCGGTGAGTATGGCCCCCAGGCGCTTCATAGTAAGTCTGGTCACCAACTGGTCCCCACCCTCGGCGAGGGGGGAAGCGATGGCGTATTGGCTGTCTGGCGGACACTCGGTGCGGATGGTCTCAAGCACCTTATCAATCCCTGCCCGCAAGTCCTCGGAATCTTCGATATTCCGCCGGCCGATGACGCCGATGCGGGTGACCTTCGGGGCGTCGCCTGCGTTCGGGGCCGGGGTCCGGTCCAGGTGTTGGAGGGAGTACCCGAAAAGTCGCAGGTAGCGCGGCAGATCGACCACGAAATTGCGGTCCTTCTGCTTCGTGCCCTCGGGCAGGTCATCCCAGTCCACCAAGTCGGGGTGGATGTGACCGGGCTTGTCCTTCGGGTAGCCCGGTGCCCAGCCACCCTTCTTGTGCTCAGCTACCCAGCGGTCGTGCTCCTGGATGGCCAGGCGTTCGAGCTCCTGCTTTGTGAAGGGCAACGTTTGTTGTGTGCCCCGCATGGGCAGGATGGTTGCCCGTGCGGCTGCCAGGCGTTCGTAAAGGAACTTGGCGTGGGCACGGTTAGAGGCTTGATCGTCCTTGCTGAGTTGGTCGAAGTCCTGTTTGGCCGTCTCCGTAGCGACATGGTTGCAGTAGGTGGCGTGGATCGCCATAGCCAACTTATCGACCAGTTTTTCAGTCAACTCGGGGCGCAGCAGAATCTGGTTGAACTCATCGGCATTGACGTGACCCGACATCTGCTTGGCGGTGGGCAGAGATGAGCTGGTATAGCGTTTGCGGTCTCCGATGGTGCTCATGGCGATGATGGATTCCATGGAGCGTACCCCGTGCTTGAACTTCGAGACCTCCAGGAAGGCATTGGCCACCCCAGGTTCGATGTTCAGTTTTGCCCCTTGCATGAGCTGTTTGTAGCCCCGCATGAAGAGACTTCGCAGAACGATGGCGCGGCGAATCGGCCAGTAGCGGTCCGCCGGGTCCCGCGTGCCACTTTCGAGTTCTCGTGGGTTGGGGCCCATGATGTCGATGTGGCCCTTGAGGCGGCTGATGAAATCAGGGCCTTTGACGGACGGGAAGAAGTCTTTGGCCTCTCGAGTCAGGTCTCGCTCGCCGAACTCCCGGAAGGTGTTGCTGGTGCCCCCGGCGAAGACGAAGATGGCTCTACCGATGGGATGTTCGAGTTCGCCTTCACGGAACTTGCCGTCCTGCATGGGCATGAGGAAGTACTTGAGCCAGAAGAGCTTCTCGTCCGTCCCGCGGGAGCTGTCGAATTCGTCCCAAAAGACCAGGGGAATCTTGCCCTTGAGGCCGATGTCTCGCACGACGTGTAGTGCCGACGCCAGCTCGGTCGGGTCGTTGAACTGAGAGAGATTGAATTCCTGGGTCTGGATGTCCTTGGAGAGTGCGGAAGCTATCTGGCCAATACCAAACGATTTCCCAGAGCCAGGCGGTCCGAAAACTCCAATGGAAATTGGCTTTGACTTCGCGGAACCCAGATACTCGCTGACCAGGTTGCGGATGGCGTTGTACCCTTCAATTTCGCCGCGGTCGACGGTTTCCAGGTGGTTGAACGTGGCCACCGGAACCCCGGATAGCCCAGATCCCAGACCTTGGAGCAGCGTTGTGCGGGCAATGTCAGCCACCGGCGTTTTGCCGCAAACCGCGTCCAGGATGGTCCATTCACTGCGGAAATCGTCCGTCCACGGCTTGGGCAGTTCGACCCGGGCGAAGGTCTTGTCCGTCCCTCGTCTGAGAGCCTCGGTTGCCGGGAAACGCAGGCGGTTCGGGTCGCGCCTCTCCGGCAGAAAGCCGATCTCGTGGAGGGTGCGTCCGGCTCCCAGTCCCCGTGCGGCCGCAGCAGCCAGGTCGGGTGCTGCCGGATCTCTTACAAGCTCGGCTGCAAGCGTGGCAGCCAGAGTAGCCGTGAGGCCCACCATGTGACCGGGCTGCATGGCGAGCCACTGGCCCTCCATCATGGTCGGGTCATAGACGAGGCGGCATCGGACGTCGCTGGCGTCCCCCGGCGAGAGCCGCTCGTAGACCACCGCTGCGGTGGCCGGAAACTGCACCACCAGGGTCTGGCACCGGTCCAGGGAGTCGAGCGCGGGGTGGAAACGCAATGCCCAGGTCAACTCCTCGCACGTTCGCTCCCAGGAAATTCCCTGGGTAATCTGGCATCCGGCTGCGCGCAAGTCGTCCACGTGCAGCAACGCCACGACCCGGTCATGCTTGGCAACTGCTTTCCACAGTGGGCCCTTGCCGATGGGAGCCGAGGCCTTGTACAGAATCTGCTTGGGCCCGTCAGCGAGGGCTAGCGGGAGCACCGGCTTGCCCGCGTCGTCGACGCGATCCCGGTAGCCGAAGTTGGCATCGTCGATGATCAGCAGGTCCGCGGCACCTTCGGGCTCCTTCCGATTGTGAGACACAGGCATTCGGGTGTATCCCAATAACTCACCGGCCTTCCACACGGCGACCTTCCGCTTCACACCATCCACCTTTCGCTCCACTTCAAAGGAGCGCAGGAGCAAGTGGCTGTGTACGCAGGCTGTGCTGCGAGCGCTGGCGTTTCGCAAAGGAGCAGGAGCTTCCACGTGGTGTTGCACGCCATCCAGTGCCAGCGCGGTCTCAGTGAGCTTCGCCAACAGCCAGGCACCCCCAGCCGTGGGGTTGGACCAGACGTTGCGTTCCCAAGGCAGTGCGGCCGCACTTTGTGAAACGTTCCAATCGATGGCGAGATCGCCGAGTACTATGACGCGAGCCGTGGTTCGCTTTGGGTCAGCCATTCCCTTCTTCCTCCCTTTTGATTCATGAACTGGACGATCATATCGAATGGGCCAGGCAACCGCAACGTCCTAGCGCGAAGGTTCGGCCGTCTCCAACAGCTCAGTGGCCAACTCCCAGGCGCGGGCATCCGTGTTGCTGGCGGCCGCGGTGATGGCCGGTGTGCGCAGCGGTCGCAGCGCGTCGAGCCGCCGGTAGTTGGCGAGTACCAGCTTGTACAGTGGCGGTGAGCCGGGAAACGTCGCAAGACAGTCCGCGTCGGTCATCAACTTAGCGAAGTAGCGCGCGAGCCTGCGATAGCTCTGTTCTGCCTGGCTCCGGAGGGTGGAGAGGGCAGCACCGTGACAGTTGGGCAGGAGGGTGAGCAGGGCCACGAATGCGGGCTGGTTGTAGCCGTTGCGGAAGAAGCGGCGCAGTGCTTCCCCTCGGGCTGTAGCAGCTATGCTGCGCAGCCTGGTCAAATCACCGCCCAAGCAAAGGTAGACCAGCTCCAGCGCGTGCCGGAAGCGGGGCATGTCCAGCAACCGGCAGGCCGCCAGCGCAAGCCGTTGATCATCGTGCCAGGCAGCATCGAAGAAGAGTCGGCCGGCATCGTAGAGCAACTGGTCGGTCGTAGGTCGGGCGTCAGTCCCACCGAAGAAACCAAAGACGCCGGTGTCGGGCGGTGCTGAGAACGTACCGGGCAGGTTTCGACACACCTCCTCTGCTGCCGTCCGGAACGGCGAAAGCCGCAGCACCCGTTGGACTTCGCCGTAGCGGGTGGTGCTAGATACCGGATCCCAGGCCGAGGTGCGCTCGTCGAAAGCCGCTGAGCGGAAGAGGTCTTCCAGGACCAAGGTGAAGGTTCCGAAGTAGTCGGTGCTGGTGCGGTACAGGTAGTGCGTCGGGAAGCCGTGGTCGCCGGTGCGGATGTCCAGGCGCAGTCCCTGACTGATCAAGTGGAGTTGTCCCCGCAGGCGAGCCGGTGTCGTCAGGCTGGCCCGCTCCTGGCCGACGTAGGGCAGCTCGACGACGAACTCCTGCTCCAGCAGTTGAGCGAGGCGTCGCAGGTCGCTCACGGTTCCACCCGTGAGCCGCATACGGGTCAGCAGGTGGTCGTAGAGGCTGAGTTGGCGTAGGTAGGGCCGCAAGAGCATCGGCCGATAGTCAGTCCGCACCGGGTCGTCCCGCCAGGGATTGAGGTTATCGCTCATCCGGGCGTAGTCAGCATTGAGATTCGGGGGCAAGGTCATGGGGTCACCTCCATGGGGTCGGGGCCGCCTCTTTCCTGGCCCAGTGTTCGGGCGACGAAGGCGGCGATTCGCTCCACCAAGGCGGTACGGTCCGTGAGCATGTCGTTGGGAACCGTGACGATGCGATCTGCGCCGCGGAGCTGGTAGTTGTCCGGCTTGCCGATGGCGACCACAGTGTAATGTAGCGCGCCGTCCGGCAGGTCATGCGCTGCTTCCAGGAAAGCCTCCATTTCCCGGGTCCCGTTCCCCCCTCGGTCACGGGCGTTGAACTTCGCGTCCGTGAGGTTGATCAGGTAGCAGGTGGCACGCGGGGCTACGGCCCGGGCCTCATCGAGCATGTATGTCAACGAGAGGGCGTCCCGGTTGACCCCGGTGCCCGACTCGGGAAGAGCGGTGACGGCGTGTGCAGCCTGGCGAGGGGAAACCGCCGGCGTCAGGCGCGGGTGCAAAAGCCACTTGACGGCTGGTGCTTCGGCCGCGTCGCCGATGACAGCGCTGTGGTAGGCGCCGGCCAGCACGGTGACGCCGCGGGCATCATACAGAGCCTCGGCGAAGGCACAAGTGAGCAGCTTGAGGAGGGCGAGTTCACCCGACTGCATGCTGCCGGAGGCGTCGCAGGCGAGCAGCACGCAACTGCGTCCGTGGACCTGGTCTGTGGGCTTTCGGCGCTGCTCGTGCCGGCGGTAGATGACGTCGCTCAGTTGGAAAAGCGGGAGTCGGCTGGGGTCGGGTGAGCCGGAGCGGCAGTAGCGTCGCCGCACTGGACGTCTGGAGGTGTCCGGGTAGACGAGACGGCGGAGACGCGCTATCAGGGGCGCTGCTTCCCGGCGCAATTCCTGGTAAGGGGAGTCGTCCTCCGGGGGAATCAGGACCTCTTGAAAGACAGCGCCGCCCTGGGTTTCATCGTCCCATCCCAGCACACGGTCGACCTCGGCAAGCAGGGTCGGATTGCCCTCCAGGGTGCCCGCGCTGAAGGGCCGGTTGCGCAGCATCCTCTCGATTTGCTCCGGCCGTGGATCCGCTACCAGTCCCCGTTCGTCGTTGGCCTCTTTAAGTACGCGTCTAAGGTCGTTTTGAAGTGACGCCAAGGCGGTGCGAGCCTCCGCTGAGAGCGTCTCTCCCGGTGCTACCTGGCTGGCCAGGTTAGCAGCCGGCGAGCCGTCGCCCTCTTCCAGGGGGGGCGGCGGGGGCGCGTCCAAGGGCGCCACTGTCCGCTTGTCCAGCTCGTCGTTGTCTGATTGCTCAACCCCCTCCAGGAGTGGCCGGAGCTCTGGGTGCGCCTCGCTGAGGCGGCGCATCCGCTCGCGCACGGCCGGGTGCACCTCTTCTCCGCGCTGGGGAGCCAAGCGAGGTAGAATCGGCTGCGGCGGCGGCAGGAAGCTGCCCAGGGTGGCGATGAGCTGCTCACCGTAGTCAACCATGAAACGAGTGACCTCGGCATCACAGACCTGATCGAAGAGGGGCTCACGGATTCGCACCACCGAGGCAGCCGCGCGGTACTGGAGCTGCAGGTGGGGGTGCAACTGGTCGAGGGCGCGATCGACCAACGGCTGGAGCAGGTCAGCGAAGAGCACCAGGGCGCGCACCATCTGACCCGTGGTCGTCGGCGGCATGGGCTGCTGGGCAGCCAGGAAGACCCGGTAGTGCTCTACCGCAGCAAGCCCTCTCTCTCGCCCCAGCGACCTGAGAGTCAACCGCGTGTCCAGGGCGTCGGTGCAGAGCGCGGCCAGCCGGAGGAACGCTTTCAGGTCCGGGGCGGCGGCCCGGAATGAGCTTTCGTGAA
>CALFHQ010000839.1 GCA_937876385.1 uncultured Pseudomonadota bacterium | reverse complement strand
GGTGCACCCACCAGGCAGTGGGACCGTGCACATCCAATACGCAGTGTTTCGACGGCAACCCCTGTACCGACGACGTGTGCAGCGAGGGCAACTGCTCCTTCCCACCGAATCTGGCACCGACTTGCCAATGCCAGACCAATGCAGACTGCGCCGGAGACAAGGGCGGGGCGTGCACGCTGCTTGAAGACGGCCCCAACTCCATGGGGCTCTACTGCGTAACGAAGGCCGGAGACAAGTTGGCCGGAGAATCGTGCGTCATGAACTTCCAGTGCGAGACGGGGTTCTGCGCCAGCTTGAGCGGCGGTGCCATTTGCTTCGGCGGCTGCCTCTCAGACAGCGACTGCTCTGGAGCTTCCGAGTGCAGCTCCGTGTCGGTGGAAATGGATGACGGAACGGTCGAGACCTTCCCAGCATGCATTGTCCCCCCCGATTCTTGTGGGGGCGACTACGATTGCACGGGAACCGACATCTGTCTTCCAGTTGCAGGAGACCTCGATTTCACCCTGGACACCGCCTGCCTTCCCCCCGACCCCGGCACCCAGGGCCCCGGAGACACGTGCACCGACGACGCAGACTGCCAGTCGGGTCTTTGCATGACCGTTCCAGAGTTGGGCCAGGATCTTTGCTGGTCCGCGTGCCAAGACAACGGCGACTGCGACATCGGACTCAACTGCTACACCAACCGGGTCTACTTCATTTTCGACAAGGACAACGCCGACCCCACAGACGACGCCTTTTACTCTCTGAACATGTGCGTTCCCGATATCGGGTCGTGGGATTCCTGCCAGGGGGACAGCGACTGCAGCATGTTCGAGTATTGCGGGATCTACCTGAACAAGACCCAGACCAACTGGGAGCTTCATTGCGTGGAGTCACCCAACACTGTGGGTTTTGATCCAGGGACAAGCTGCATGTCCGATTCCTCCTGTCAGTCAGACAACTGCCTGGATGTCAGCGGGCAATCGTTCTGCTTCGGCGTCTGTGGAAACAACCTCGATTGCGGCGGCCTGTCAACGTGCACCACCATTGAAGACATGATAATCAATGACTGGGACGACACCGATGACACCAACGACGTCACCGCCCCGTTGCAAGTCTGCCTTCCTTAGGAGCCTTCGACATGATTCCAGACAAGCGGTTCAAGCATCTGCTTCTTCTCGTTGCCGCAGCGGCCCTAGCGACGTCCGCGGGGTGCAACTCGGGTGATTCGAGCCTGGTAACGGCTCGACTCAGCCTGGAAATTCCCGACTCGGGGTTGAACCAAACCACCGGGGAGCTGTTTGATGAGCACGGCTTCTTCGACCTCACCCGCTATCCGGTGTTTGTGGTGGTTTCGGTGTCCGCACCAGACATGCAGACCGAAGTGACGGTATGGCCCCAATCGGCCTTAGACCTCACCCCCGGGTTGCAGACTGTGGAGCTTCTCCTCGACCTGCCCCCCGGAGACCAGCGCCGGGTAGACGCCCGCGTATACCTCCGAGATAGCGAGGAGAGTTTCCTCTTTGCCCCCGAAACCGTCTCGACGGTAACCCTCTCTGCGGGGTCCACAATGGACCTTGAGTTGAACGTAAGCCAGCGGGATGACGGCACCCTCACAGGAACGGCCCCTGCCACCGCAACGGAAGTGTGGCTGGTGGATTCTCAGGTGGGAGTGCTGGTGGACCGTGTCCCGGTGGAGGAAGGCGCTTATGCTGTCGCCCGGGTTCCCTTCGACATCGCATACGAGATTTGGTGGATCAACGATGCAGATGAAGCCACCCTGGCGAAAGCCAACGTCGTCCTGTCTGCCGAGGATAGCGACCAGGTTCTCGACCTCACTGACGGCTCTGTCCAGTAAGCACAACGGGCCCAAAGCAAAAAGAGATGTTCTATGTTGGATTCATACTCAGTTCTCCTTGACCAGTTTTCCTCAGACCTCGACGCGCTCACCCTGGAGAGCAACATTCCGTGGGTCTACAACCCCCTGGATTATGCCCGAGATCCCTTTGACAACTACCTTGAGAAATACCTGTTGCCCCTCCCAAAACAGACGGTGCTGCTGGGGATGAACCCGGGCCCGTGGGGAATGGCACAGACCGGCATCCCCTTTGGCGAAATCGGTTTCGTCAAGGATTGGCTCAAGGTGAAGGGGGTCGTCTCAACTCCGGGCAAGATGCACCCGAAGCGACCGGTGTACGGATTCTCGAGCACCAGAAGCGAGGTCAGTGGCCGAAGAGTGTGGACCTGGGCCAAAGAGCGTTACGGAACTCCCGAGGCGTTCTTCAAAGACCACTTCGTCTTGAACTACTGCCCACTTCTCTTCTTTGATCCAGAGGGGAAGAACATCACCCCCGACAAGCTGCTGAAAGGGGACAGAGAACAACTCTTTGCCCTGTGCGACAAAGCCCTGGCAGACCAGCTAAGGTTGATTGGGGCCAAACGCCTGGTAGCCCTAGGCCGCTTTGCAGAAGACCGAGCCCTCAGCGTCAGCGAAACCTACCCCCTAGACGTCATCCGAATCCCCCACCCCAGCCCCGCCAACCCCCAAGCCAACAAAGGGTGGGCTGAACAGGTGGACAAACTGCTGCAACTGTAGTTGCCGAAGAAGGGACAAGTGGCGTCTGGACACTCTGGACTCCGTGAACAATCTGGACGGCGATTCCACCCTGGCCGACGAATCAGGTGTTTCCCTCGTCCAGGATGTCCAGTGGGTCCACTATGTCCAGATGCCACTTCTGCCCAAAGGGCATCGGAGCAACGCATGGAATACGGGGTTTTGAAACTTGCTTTCAGATGACTTCAGGGCATAGCAGGGCGCACGTGGTGGGAACGCACGACACCTCGAAATTGTCCAACGGGCATTTGTCCAGGACGCAATTGAGGAATTTCCCGGTCTTGGCCGCCTGGTCTTGTGAGGTTCCCGCGATACAACCGCTGGTGCAGTCCGGGTCCAAGGGATTGCAGCCGGCCAGGCACCACAGCGCGTCGCCGCAATCGTCGTCGCCCTGACCTCCGGCACACAGGGCATACGGTTCAGCGCAGTGCTCGACCAGACACAGTGTCAAGGCTCCCAACTCGGCTTGTCCACCCAGGTCAAAGGCCTCGAACTCAGCAGAACACTGGGCTTCTATGCAGCTCAGCACGCCGTCCACGTCGTCCATCTCCTCGTGGTTGATGTCCACCAGGCAGTCGGACTGAGTAGGCACCGGGCCGCCGTTCCAGTTCTTCAAATTGACAAGGCAGATCAACGCCTCGTGGCAGGTAGGGCCCAGAACATCAAGCCCGACGTCCACTTCTCCCTCAAGGTCCCCCGAGATGTCTGCCGAGACGTCCACTTGCAGGGAATCCGAAGTCCCTTGCGTGTCATTGGTGGTGTTGAAGGACTGCGCCTTGACACAGCCACCAAGCGCCAGAGCCACCCAAACGGTCAAAAGCACAGGCAGACTGCTCTTCATGAATAATCCTCGCACATTGCACAAAACGGTTTCCATGATCGAGGACGATTGTATGGACTCAGCCACCGCACTTCAATGGAAATTCCATCGGGGGGCCACGAGGGTCTCACCCCAACATCGATGGTCGGCCCAGACAATTGTGGGTAGCTGCTGTTTGACACAAGCTGAGAATCCAAGATATGAACAAAGCAGCCGATGAATGGCGCTCGGACAATAGGAGGCGCGCCCCCGATGCCAATCTCTGCCAAGGAATTTCGAAGCTTGTTGAAGGAGGAATTTGCCCCGAATCTGCGGGCGCTGGGCTTCAAGGGCACGAATGGGATTTACCGAAGAATGGCGTCGGCGCCCTTCGTGCACATCGTGCATCTCTTTGTGGACAAGTATGGCGACTCAGCGTGGGTCGAGTTGGCCGTACACATCGACGGCTTCCCGACATCGGCCCAAGTTCAGCTTCCCCCCGCCAAGGTCGACGCTGCTGCCTGCCTGATCCGCCGTCGCCTGGAGCATCGTCGTCTCCTGCGGTGGCGAGATATCCAAGTCTCGGTGGGTCAGGACCCCGATGAAGCGCGGCGCTCTATCGCACAGCTCATGGCTGCACTTTCCAAGGACCTTCCCCGCTTCTTCGGCCCGTTCGATGTCTTTCCAGGACCGCTCATGACCCTCACGGCCCAGGATGTCCTGGGGAAGACCAAGGCGACATATTTCCTGGGCGATGGACGCCACACCGAGGCTCCGGTGCTGCTACTCCTCGCAGAGCTTCACCTGCAGCAAGACGACCCCGAAGGGGCCACAGAATTGGCCGAACAGGGGCAGCAGCTCTGCCAGGGGAAGGCAGGGGAACACCTGCGACGCCTGTTCTCCAGAGTCATCAGCGGCGACCGACGGTTCGGCTTCACCACGCAGGACCAAGAGGAGTTCAAGGCCGAACAGCAGGCCTTCCTTGAAGAACTGGACAGGCTCTAAACAGGGTCATCTCGACCAGCGATCATCCCCGTAGGCTGCATCAGTCGGCTCATGGTAGAGTAGCCTGGGGTGAGTGCGCTGCAGGTGCACTTCCCCCAGGACCTGGATATCGAATTGGAATCCCGCACGCTGAAGGTGTGCGAGTGGAGTTGTCTGGGGTCATGCCCGGCCATGACCTCAACGTGTCAGCCTCGCCGACGACCCCCCTGTTTGTCCGGCTTTGCCGGACATTCTCCCCCCGCCGGGTGGAGACAAGTTGCGGATTGGGATGTCCCGGGAATGGAAAAGGGCGCACTATTTGCCCATCCCAGGGCCATCCCAATCCTCACCGTCCCTTACCC
>CALFHQ010000838.1 GCA_937876385.1 uncultured Pseudomonadota bacterium | reverse complement strand
AGTGGCCGTGCAAAGCACGGTCGAAGGTGGGCAGCAACGCCGCAAGCTGACACAAACCTCAAGGAATTTTAAGTCTTCGCCCTCCGCACCATCTACGCCGACTTCCTTGCCTGCGAGGCGCTCTCTGGCTGACCTGACCCTGTTTAGAGCACCGTTCCCAACTCGAAAATCTCCGCCAGATTGACATGCACATACGGATGTGCCACTGCGTTCTCCCAGGTATCTCCGGTCCCCTTCTCGAAGGAAAGACGAATCTCCAGCGCTGTGGCGTCATACACGATGGTCATCACGTTAGAACCCATGGCCGCTCCACCCGCAATCCATTCCCCCTCGTCCAAACCGATGGTTCGCGGCGTGCCTCCGTTGTCAGGAACGAGATCTGAGTAACCCTGGCCACTTCGAATGGCGGACAAGGCTTCGTACGAGAAACGATACCGATGCCGATAGCTTCCGCTCTTCACCAACAGCGAACTCGACCCCTGCGGGCCGTTGGAGGCCCGCTGCCACATCCGGTTGGAGTGCATGAGCGCCTCATCGCCTCGGTAGAAAGCACATGGGATAGTCAACCCCACCGGATAGGGAAGCCCGTTGGAACTCTCCACCGGCGCCCCGTTCTGAAGCACGAATTCACCCGCGTCATCAACTTGAAACAGCCGAGGCTCACCCAAGGCATTGACCTCTACTGCTTCTGACTCAAGATTCACCAACAGAGGGTTCTCTTCGTGCGTAACCACCGATGCCAACTCGCCACTGAGACCATACCGATAGAGCTTGGCGTCTACCGAACAGTCGTGCCCATGTCGATACACCCCGGCTTCCAAGCCGTTGGTCTCCAGAACCGCACCCGCCGCCTGGGACCCGGCACCTCCGGGGTCGCCAAAACCGATGGCAAAGTTGTACCCAATGGTCGTAGGTCTAGGAGGTCCCGTCTCTTCCAGGCCGAGGGCCATATCCAGTGCCTTGTCTAGAGAGTCGGCGTGCTCCAGGATTCGGCGGAACTTGAACCCCCACGGCTCCCCTCGCAGCCGCTCCAACTCCGACTCCGAACCCACCTCCGACAACACCACTCCTGAAGCGTTCATGCCGGCCAGGCTTCCCACAAAACCCAGGTACCCGATGGCGACGTGGGGAATGCCCCCCGTGGGGAAGTAGAACACGAGCCCAGAGAGACTCTGGATCCCAGTGTCCGTCCCCCAATCCAGGTTTCGAGAGCCAATGTAGTGGCCTTCCTTTGTGTGCTCTCCCCATGCTCCAAAGAAACTGCAACTGTTGGCAAAGGTCATGGGCAGACGGCAAACCGAACGGGATACGCCAAGGCGCATCAATGCGGCAAATCGAGGGGAGGAGTAAAAATCCGCAAGAGTGGGTGACATCCCCTCGTCGAGTTTGTCCAGTGCGTCCTCCCAGGTTCCAGACCAGTTCAAGTCCGAGATGTTCGAAAGCACCAACAACGCCTTCACCGCCAGCGCCATGTCCCAGCCGTTGAGGGTTATCCCGGCCGCCGTCGCACCATCGGCGAATCCGGTCACTTCCTCGATGAAATCAGCGGACATGAACGGGACCATGTGGTCCCATACCGTGAGGATGATGGATTGCAACAGCGGGATGATCTGCTCCTCAGTAAGTCCGACCTCTTCCCCCATCTCCACCAGCTCTGAGGAGAAGCTGCCGATGAAATCGTCCCAGAAATCCGCTAGGTCCGCCCCTACGAGGATCCCGTGCTGATACCCCATATCATAGTGAGAGCCGGTCAATACCAGAAACCTGAGCTCCCCCGACGGAGAGTCGAAGGTCCCTCGAAAGCCCCCCTCGGTGGATTGTGTGATGGTCCCCAAAGGCCACTGTTCCTTCATTTTGTCGAGGTCCAGAGAGGGCAACTCGACGTCCAATTCCGAAGCGTCGTCCACGGTCTCCCCGGAAATCAACTCCTCGGCAGTTTCCAAATCCACGTCGGAAGGCGACACCTCATCGAGAGGCGACACCTCATCGAGCACTTCGGAGAACCCGGAGTCGTCGACGTCGAATTTCATCGCATCACCGACATCGGTGGTCAACTCCCCCATCCCACCGGTATCCCCAATGTCGTCTTGAGTCGCATTCTTTGATTGGGAACAGGCGGCGAGAGCCAGAAGAAACAGAAACACCAGCAATTGTAACCGTCGTCTCATTGGAAGGCACCTCCAGATGGACAGGCAGTCTATCTGATTTCTGGGCCCCCGCCAACCAAACACGCTCCATTTGAGCACGCCGAGCCTACCGACTTGCTCCACCCGTCTTGGACGAATTGGACTGGTTCTTTCGCTTGTGAATCATGAAGTCGCTGAAGACATCAGCCTCTTTCAGCGACTTCTCGATGACAGCCCGGAGTTCTGCGGTCCTCCCATAGACCTCCACAAGTTGTCCCCCACCGCAGTCCTTCTCCACCTCATCCACTGACATTGGCGACAGACTCCAAGACTTCTGACACAGCAACTTCAGGTTGAGCTTCCCCGCCTTGATGGCTTCCAGAACCTGATCCCGTATCAGGAACGCGTAGCCGAAACCGTCGTCGGTCTTGCGCACCCAGACCAACAGGAAGGCCCTTCGAGTGAGCCAATCTCCCCCGCCTTTCGGTACGGACCTCAGATACGCCATGCCGTAAAGCTCTCCGCCAAACTTCCCCAACACAGCCACGAGGTTTTTTGGAGCGCTCTTGTCGTTGATGAACTCCACGCCGTAGCCGTCCACTTGGGTCCCGCGAAGGTCCACCTTCTCTTGTGTGAGCTTCATGCTCCAACTCTCATCGTCCACCACCCATTCGCCCAGGAAATACGGGTCAAACACCACCTTGTCCGGCTCAAACCAGGGTACCAGAGCAGCCAGGTCGCATCCCTGGCCCATGAACAGCACAAACCCCAGCAATGTGAAAGTCCTTCCGACTCTTGTCATCTTCGCCTCCCCAACTCAGCAAGAATTTTTCATTTTCGAGAATCAATCCGCCCCGATTTCTCACGTCAAGATGGGGTGCCGCCGTAGCGACTGAGGATCCTGCGGATGCTGACCTTGATGATTTCCCCAAGTGCCTCTTTGATCGACAGCGGAGTATCTGGTGGATCGTAGGCACCAAAGTTTCGGCTTTCTCTTGTCCCGACGCTGTAGGCCATGGGAGCGAAGCAGACAGGGAAAATCATCACCGTGCCGGCGATCAATGAGCCCATGTTGTCACTCGAAAGCCCCACCCCGAACAACACCCAGCCGACGATGTGCATCGCCCCCGTCACGGCAGTGAAGATGTGCGCTTTGGACTTGTTTTGCTCCACGGAGGTTGCCTCTCTGCGCATGTCCGCATAGGACTGGTCAGCCTTCACCACCAAAACCGGCCTGAGCTGCCCGGTTTTCCCATCGAAAATGAGCCATCGAATGGAGGCGGACTTGAAGGCATTGAACTTCGTCGAAACGGCGTAGCCTTCAAGTTGCCCCTGAACGAGCACATCCGCCCTGAGCTTCCTGGCGATAATCTGGACCTTCCGTCGGTCAACGAGTCCCGAGGAACTGTAGTCCCTCAGAAGGGAAGCGTAGTTGCCCGTCTGGCGAGTAGAAGACATCTTCTCTTCGGTAACCAGTGGGCCCAGTAGTTGGATTCGAAAAGTGGCCGATTCTTTCGCTATGGCATTGGACAACTGCTCATTGGCCAGAGCGATATCCAGGTCTGCGCTGGTGGCCAGTTTGGGGCTGTTGATGAAAGGCATGAACGCTATGACCTTGATTGTCCTCTTTTCGTTCTGATCGCTGTGGGTGGCTGGGTCTCGAGACTCCACTTCGAAGGGATATTGAATGCGACCATAGCGAGTAGTGGTCGTGACCTCCTTGATGCATCCCGAGGCCAGCAGAAGAACACCCAGGCACAGCAGGGCAGCAACGTTGCCGATGAATGCAGGTCGTAGGTTCGTAGGCAGTGGAAATCGGCGGAGACAAGTCATCATTCTCTCGTTCCTCCAATCCAGGTAACCAAAATTCTGTCTGGGTTGGCACAGATGCTAGCACTCTCCCATACCCCCCGCAAGTCCACTCAGGGCAATCGCACCTAATTCGTTGACGTCACCTGCAATCGTGGTCGTCGCCTTTCGTCGCCTTTCGTTGCCGTCGCCGTTGCCGTC